>CAVEHG010000046.1:0-10109 GCA_963615405.1 bacterium
GTCTCGGATTCTCCTCCGGATCTTTCTTCGCGGATTTTGCCGCAGTCGGCTATTTCCACCCGGCCGAGTACATCCGCCCCTACGATGACTACATCACCGATGTCTGGTCTCCTGAAATCCGCTACAGCCGCCGCCTTGTCAAAGTCGTGGCCACTCTCGGAATAAGGTTCTGATCAGCGACTTTTACAGAGTTCTCTTGACTTCGACAACCTGATAGGCCTCCACGATGTCTCCCACCTTGATATCATTGTAGTTCAAGATGTTGAGACCGCAGTCCTGTCCGGAAACAACCTCCTTGACATCGTCCTTGAATCTCTTGAGAGAGCCAAGTTCGCCGGTGTAAACCACTATGCCGTCGCGGATCACGCGGATCTTCGAAGTCTTCTGAAGCTTGCCCTCACGGACGATGGCTCCGGCAATGGTGCCGACCTTGGAAATCTTGAAGGTCTCCATAACCTCGGCGGTTGCGGTAACCTCCTCCTTCTCTTCAGGCGCAAGCATACCCTCGATACCGTCCTTGACCTCGTTGATCGCATCGTAGATGACGGAGTAGAGACGGATTTCGATTTCCTCCTTCTCGGCGAGCTTGCGCGCACCGCTTGAAGGACGAACCTGGAAGCCGATGATGACCGCATCCGAAGCCGCTGCAAGAAGCACATCGGACTCGGAAATGGCACCCACAGCCTTGTGGATGACATTGACGCGTACTTCCTCCGTTGAAAGTTTGATGAGGGAGTCGGAAAGAGCCTCCACTGAACCGTCCACATCACCCTTGACGATGACGTTGAGTTCCTTGAAGTTGCCGATGGCGATCCTTCGGCCTATTTCCTCGAGGGTCATATGCTTCTGGGTCTTGATGCCCTGGATGCGGATGAGCTGCTCGCGCTTGTTGGCGATTTCCTTCGCCTCGCGCTCGTCGGCCATAATGTTGAAGGTCTCGCCCGCTGTCGGCGCTCCGTTGAGTCCGAGAACTGAAACCGGAGTTGAAGGTCCGGCAACATCCACCTTCTGACCCCTCTCGTTGAACATCGCCTTGATACGGCCGGTGTAGCAGCCGGAGAGCATCACGTCGCCCACCTTCATCGAACCGTTCTGCACGAGGACAGTGGCGAGATAGCCCCTTCCCTTGTCGAGCGAAGACTCGATGACGGCACCCGTAGCCCGGCGGTCAGGGTTGGCCTTGAGGTCGAGAAGGTCGGCTTCGAGAAGCACTTTGTCCAGAAGAAGGTCCACATTGATACCCTTCTTCGCGGAAATCTCCTGACACTGGTATTTTCCGCCCCAGTCCTCGACTAGTATGTTCATATTGGAGAGCTGTTCGCGGATCTTGTCCGGATTTGCTCCCGGCTTGTCTATCTTGTTGATTGCAAAAACCATAGGAACACCTGCAGCCTGCGCATGGCTGATTGCCTCGACTGTCTGCGGCATTATCGCGTCGTCTGCTGCGATGATGATGATCGCAAGGTCCGTCATCTTCGCACCGCGGGCACGCATAGCCGTGAAGGCCTCGTGACCCGGAGTGTCGAGGAAGGTGATGCGACGGCCGCTCGGGAGCTCCACATTGTAGGCTCCGATGTGCTGTGTGATACCTCCGGCCTCGCCCGCAATCACATTCGCCTTGCGGATGTAGTCCAGGAGGGAAGTCTTTCCGTGGTCGACGTGACCCATCACCGTGATGACCGGAGGTCTCGGAACGAGGTCCTCTGGTTTGTCGGCATCTTCCTCGGAGTTGATTTCCTCGGTGAGGCTGGCGGTGACGAACTCAACTTCATAGCCGAACTCTTCAGCGACGAGAACGAGCGTCTCGGCATCGAGCCTCTGGTTGATGGACACCATAAGTCCCAGGCTCATGCAGGCTGCAATCACCTTGGTGACAGGGGTGTTGTTCATAAGGGTGGCGAGGTCGTTCACAGTCACGAACTCTGTGACCTTCAAAACTTTCTTGTCGAGTTCCTGCTGCTGGATCTCCTCCTGGAGCCTGTCTGCAGCGGCCTCCCTCTTCTCCTTCCTGTGCTTTGCGCCGAAATTGTTCTTGCCCTTGCCCTCGTTCATCCGGGCGTAGGTTTCCTTTATCTGCTTCTGGATTTCCTTCTGCATTTCCTCGGTCTCGGCCTCGGACATTGCAGGCTTGAACCTGTCTCTGTTGCGGTTGCGGCCCTTCCCTCCGGCGGATTCGTTCTTTCCCTTTCCGAAGTCGCGGCCGTTCTTCTTGCCGAAATTGTTACCGGAATTGTTGCCGGAGTTCTTCCCGCCGCCATTTCCTGCAGAAGCGTCAATCTTGGTGACATCCACTTTCTGGCTCTGTCCCGGCTTGATTCTCTCCCTCTTGCCCTTCTTCGGAGTGTCGAACTTGCTCAAATCGACTTTGCCCATAACCTTCGGGCCGGCCAGTCTCTCAACTGCTATGACAGCCTCGCGGGGTTCTTTCCTGGCCTCGGTTTCCGGCTTCCGGCTCTCCGCTGCCGGGGATTCTGCAGCCTCGTCCCTGTTCTCCGGATTTTTCTTTCCCGGGCTGTCAAGGTCGATCCTGTCTATAACCTTCGGCCCGACGACTTCATTACCGGGGTTTTCTTTTCCTGAAGTCTCAGCTCCGGAAGTCTCACCTCCCAAAGCCTCAACCCCAAAAGCCTCAGCTCTGGAAGTCTCCTTCTCAAGGCCCGCCTTCCCGGAGTTCTCAACCGCCTTGACAGGCTCTGCAGACTTCTCTGCCACGACATCCTTTCCAGCCGTCACGTCCGCAGCGGCTTTCGCAGATGTCTCGACGGCAGATGTCTCGTCCTCCGGTGTCTTTCCGGCAGGAGTTTCAGATTCCGCAGCGCTCTCCTCTTTCGCCGGAGAAACCGGTTTTTCCCCGACAGGCTGCGGAGCCACGGCAGCAGAAGCGCCGGCAGCCGGTGCGGATTTCTCCGGAGCCCCGGAAATGGAGTTGGTCTTTATGATCACCTCCCTGTCCGTTTCCTCTTCTTCAGCAGCAGGCTTCTTCTTGGAGACGTCAATCATCTCCTTGAGCTTTGTGGCCACCTTCTCCGAGTCCTTCTTTGCCGCGAGGTCACCGCCGAACTTGGCTTCGACCGCAGGCATAAATTCGTCCGAAACCTTGGAGTTCGGGTCGCTGGAGGCGATGTTCGCCCCTTTCCCGTTCAGGAATTCGATGAGTGTGCCCACTCCCACGTTGAACTGTCGCGCAATCTTGCTTAATCTGATTTCTGCCATATATATCCCCTTATAGTTTTTCCGATTTAATGTTTGCAAAACCCGCATATTTCCTCCGGCTTCGGGCTGCCTGTATGCGGAAACTCCCCAGCCCGGCCGTCATCCGGCCTATTCGAACTCCGAGCTGAGAATGCGACGGACATCCGCCACGGTCTCGTCCTCAAGATCAGCCCTCTTCGCGATGTCCTCAGGGTCGATTGCAAGCACGCTCTTCGCTGTGTCGCAACCGATTGACTTGAGTTTGTCGATGACCCACTGGTCAATCTCGTCATCGAACTCTTCAAGCAGGATGTCATAGTCATCCTCGTCATCCGGAGTTTCGGTTTTCGGAGCCTCTCTCCACACCTCAATCTCCTTGTCCACGAGCATACCGGCAAGACGAACGTTTACACCGCCGCGGCCGATGCCCTTGGTGACCTCTTCCGGAAGCATATAAACCTTGATTTTCCCGTCTTCCGTGTTCACGATGGATGAAATCTTCGCCGGAGAGAGCGCACGGGTGATGAGAAGCTGGACGTTCGATGTCCACTGGATGACGTCGATGTTCTCGTTGCGGAGTTCGCGGACGATTCCGATGATACGTGAACCCTTCACGCCGATGCAGGCTCCGATCGGATCAATCCTGTCGTCATAGGATTCCACGGCGACTTTCGCTCTCTGACCCGGGACGCGCACCACCTTCTTGATGGTGATGAGCCCGTCATATATTTCCGGAACTTCAGCCTCGAAGAGTTTCGCGAGGAATTCCTCGGAAACACGGGAGAGCGTGATGATCGGAGTGGTGTTCCTCATCTCCACAGACTTGATTATCGCCTTCACGGAGTCGCCCTTCTTGAAATGTTCGCCCGGAATCTGCTCCATCTTCGGGAGTTTCAGTTCGTTGCCCTCGTCGTCAAGAAGAATGACTTCCTTCGCCCAGGTCTGGTGAACTTCACCGGAGAAAAGCTGTCCGACCATATCCTTGTACTTATTGTAGAGATTGGCCTTTTCAAGGTCCATTATGCGGCCCTGAAGATTCTGCCTGATGTTGAGAATGCCCCTGCGTCCGAAGTCCTTCATTTCGATCTTCTTCGCGAAGGTCTCCCCTATCTCGTAGTCGTCCCCGTCTGCGTTCACTTCCTCAAGGGAAATCTGCCTGTTCGGATCCTCGACAGTCTCCACAACCTCGCGGTTCCAGTAGATCTCGCAGTCACCCTTGTCGATGTTGATGATGACGTCGAAATTGTCCGCGTCACCATAGACCTTGGCAATCTGGGTTCTGAAAACATCCTCAAGCACACCCATCATCGTCGGGCGGTCAATGTTCTTCTGATTCTTAAATTCCGCAAAAGCGTCCTTCAACTCAATCTTTTCCATATATGTATTTTATTTAATATCAATATGATATATATTCGACAACTGTTTATTTGAAATCGATGTGCGGACGTACATAATTTATGTCGCCGTACGCAAATGTTTCGCAATGCTCCACAAGCTCCTTCTTTTTCCTGCCCTCCACGGCCTCGCGCTGCCTGTACCTCAACGTCACCGAGTTTTCGTCGGCTCCGACAAGTTCCGCAACGAATCTGCGTCCGCCCTTGAGCGCAGCCTCGACCTCCGTTCCGACGGCCTTCTGATACTGTCTGAGCACCTTGAACGGCTGGTCAAGCCCTGCCGAAGTCACCGTCAGCGAATAGTCCCCGTCCGCCCTGTCGAAACACTCCTCGAAGCGCCTGCTGATTTCCACACAGTCGTCCAGAACAACATTGGAATCCTCCGACTCGATGACAATCTCCACATCGTTGTCCTTCGACACATTTATTTCGACAATAAAGCATTTCCGTGCAACAATGGCGGGGCCCACCGCATCTATAATCTCTGAAATTTTCATTTCGACACGTTTTACCGGGTTCAGAGCATGAAAAAAGGGAACTCAACGTCCCCTTTCTCTCTCACGGCGCAAAGGTAGGGAAAATGTATTACCTTTGCAAATATTTTTAAAAAACACACGCTTCTTATGGAATTGACGGCAGGACAGATAGCGGAAATACTGGGAGGAGAAGTCGACGGCGACAAGGATGCCGCGGTGACTACCTTCGCAAGAATCGAAAGCGGAAAGCCGGGGGCTATATCATTCTACGCGAACCCCAAATACGAAGAATATGTCTATGAAAGCAAGGCGTCCGTAATCATCGCGAACAGGACTTTCGTCCCGAAGAAAGAGGTCGGGGCGACGCTCGTGAGGGTGGATGACGCATATTCCGCAGTCGCGGCGCTTCTCGAATATGTCACGGCCCAGAAAAAGAAATATTTCCGGCATCGCGGTCTGCGCTGTCACGTTGCATTTTCGTCGAAGATAGGCAAAAAGGTCTATGTCGGCGATTTCGCGTATATTGGAAAGAAGGCGAAGGTCGGCGACCGCACGAAGATTTATGAACAGGTCTATGTGGGCGACGGTGCGACAATAGGAAAAAACTGCATTCTCTATCCGGGCGTGAAGATTTACCCGGGAATGGTGATCGGCGACAATGTGATCATCCACGCGAACGCGGTCATCGGAGCGGACGGTTTCGGATTCGCGCCGCTTTCTGACGGGACTTACAAAAAAATCGAGCATACGGGGAACGTCATCATCGAGGACAATGTGGAAATCGGGGCGAACACCTGCGTGGACAAGTCCCAGATGGGTTCCACAATTATCCACAAGGGAGTGAAGATCGACAATCTCTGCCAGATTGCGCACAATGTGGAAGTGGGAGAGAATACGGTGATGAGCGCTATGGTCGGAATCGCAGGTTCCACGAAGGTCGGCGAGCACTGCATTTTCGCAGGTCAGGCCGGCATCGCGAACGGACTGAAGGTTCCCGCCCACACAACGCTCGGAGCCCAGACAGGCCTTATCGGCAACCTCAAAAAGGAGGGCGAAGTGCTCTTCGGAACGCCGGCCATTCCTCACAGGGAGTTTCTGAGGGGTTACGCGATATTCAGAAGAAACGGAAGGGACGGGAAATAAAGGCCGACAGACGGGGGATGATGGCAAATAATAAATTTTGACTATCTTTGCGCCCCGAAATTTCAACGCCTTCTGATCCAGGGTTTGCGGATTGTGCGGCGAATGCTATTCAGAAAATATGAAAAGACAAAATACTTTAAAAAGGGAATACACCTTCAGCGGCAAAGGACTTCACAGCGGACGGGCGGTGACTATGGTTCTGAAGCCGGCTCCGGCTGACACCGGAATCCGCTTTGTAAGGACTGACATCGGGCCGGAGGCTGTGGTTGACGCTCTTGCGGAGAATGTGTCGTCGACGGCACGCAGCACCACCATTTCATCCGGAGAGGCGGTTGTCGGGACAATCGAGCATCTTCTTTCCGCGCTCACCGGACTGGGAGTTGACAACGTTCTGGTTGACATTGACAGCGCGGAGGTACCGATTCTGGACGGAAGCGCAAAACCCTATGTGGACGCCATCGCACCGGACGGGCTTGTGGAACAGGATGCACCGAGGCGTTATGTGACGCTCAGGGAGAAGGTGGAGTACAGGAATCCGGAGACGGGGGCTTTCCTCTCCATCGAGCCTGCCGACACGTTCAGCTATGACATCACGATTGACTTCAAGTCGAAGGTTCTCGGCATCCAGAGTGCAAGGTTCGACGCCGGCACTGACTATATCCGCGAAATCAGCGCCTGCCGCACTTTCTGCTTTTTCCACGAAATCGAGTATCTGCTCGCGAACAACCTGATCAAGGGCGGCGACGTGGACAACGCGCTGGTGATTGTGGAGAACCCCATCACCGTGGAACAGCTCAAGAATGTGTGCAGCCACATAGGCAAGCCGGAACTTCAGGTGAAGAACGGCTACCTCAACGAGTCCCTGCATTTCGACAACGAGTGCGCACGCCACAAGCTGCTTGACCTCATCGGCGACCTGCGTCTGACAGGAGGCTTCCTTCAGGCGAAGGTGACGGCCTACAAGTCGGGGCATACCATCAACACCACTGTTGCCAAAATGGTGGCGGAGAAAAAATAGAGGCGGTCTGCGGCGTTGCACGGCTTGTCCAAGAGATTTAAATTAAACAAGAATATGAGTACGACAATACATCCGCTTGCCTGCGTTCATCCGAACGCGAAAATCGGCGAGAATGTTGAAATCGGGCCTTATGCCTACATCGATGAATTCGTGGAAATCGGAGACGGTTGCAAGATTCTCCCCCACGCCACGATTTTCAACTATGTGAAGATGGGAAAGAACTGCAGCGTGTTCCCGGGAGCCGTTGTGGGCGCAATCCCCCAGGATCTCAAATTCGACGGCGAGGTGACTTATGTGGAACTCGGTGACAATGTGACCGTCCGCGAGTGCGCCACCATCAACCGTGGAACCAAAGCCAGCGGCAAGGGCGTGACCAGAGTCGGAAGCAACACCCTCCTTATGTCCTACACACACGTCGCACACGACTGTACTGTCGGTGAACACTGCATCCTCGTAAGCTATGTGGGCATCGCCGGAGAAACCGACGTTGACGACTGGGCAATCCTCGGAGGAAGCACTGTCGCACATCAGTTCTCCAAAATCGGAAAGCACGCGATGGTCGGCGGCGGATCAAAGATCAACAAGGACATCCCGCCGTACGTTCTCTGCGGCCGTGAGCCTCTCACCTACGCCGGCGTGAACCTCGTCGGACTTCGCCGCAGGGGCTTCACTTCGGAGCAGATCCGCAACATCAAGGATATGTACGATGTGATCTACAATTCCGGAATGAACGTGAGCGACGCTCTGGAGAAGATCAAGATCGGATTCCCCGAGTGCGAGGAGAAGACCACGATTGTGGAGTTCATCAAGAATTCCACGCGCGGTATCATCAAGGGGCCGAACATCGCCCCGAAGGGAGAAGTTGACTGAATGGTATTTCTTACTACAGCGTATTTCCCGCCGATTGAGTATTTCGCGGCTATAGCATCACAGTGCAGGTTTAATCCCGGCAAGGCCGAGGTTGAACCTGCAACCGTTTTGATTGAAGCCTGCGAGCACTACCAAAAGCAGTCCTGGAGAAACCGCTGCAGGTTTTATGCGGCGGACGGCGCCCAGACGCTGAATTACCCTGTGCGCCACGGGGACTTCACCCTCCCTGTCAGCGAGGTCCGCATCGACTGGAGCACCCCCTGGCTCATTCGCCACAAACGCGCCATCACCTCCGCCTACAGCACCTCCCCCTATTTCGAATACTACAGGGACGAGCTCTTCGCAATCCTCGACTCCCGTCCCGAGCGGATGCTGGATTTCAATACGGTGATAACGGAATTTTTCATCAGAAAATGCGGCCTCCGGGCTGAGGTCAAATTCACCGCAGAGTGGGTTGCCCCCACCGCCACAGATGGAATTCTGGACCTGAGGGAAACAATCCACCCCAAACGCCCCAACACAATCCTCCGCGACCTGGGTCTTGAGCGCCCCTACACGCAGGTCTTCTCCCCTAAGTTAGGCTTCATAGCCGGCCTCTCCATTATGGACCTCCTCTTCAACGAGGGTCCCGACAGCATCAGCTACCTAATTTAAGCGGCCGAATAAAAAGCGGTCTACTGCGTTACGCTCCTGGTGAAAATCCTCAAACATTACTCCTGCGGCAGGAGGGCGTCGAGGGCGACCTTGACAGAGTCGAACTGAGGAAGGAATTCTTTTTTCAGAGGCTCGGCCGGCGGAGACTGCATCTTCAGGGGATTGATGGCCGAACCGTTTTTCCAGACGCGGAAATCGAGGTGCGGACCGGTGGAGCGGCCGGTGGAGCCCACATAGCCGATCACCTGACCCTGCTGGACACGTGCGCCTGCGCGGATGCCTTTGGCGTAGCCGCTCAGGTGGAGGTAGGCAGTGGTGTAAACGCTGTTGTGTCGGATGCGAACCGTGTTGCCGCCGGCACCCTCATATTTTGCACTCAGAACCGTGCCGTCGCCTATGGACATCACCGGGGTACCCTTCGGAGCTGCATAGTCCACTCCCGTATGGGGCTGGACGCGGCGCGTCACCGGGTGCCTGCGGGCGTAGGAAAATCCGGAACTTATCCTCTTGAAGTGCAGAGGAGCCTTCAGGAAGGCTTTGCGCATACTCTCCCCCTTTGCATTCCAATAAATATTCCCGCCGTCTCCCTGATTGAACATATAGCAGGAAAGCGTGTCGGAGGCGCGGATGAACTGCGCCACCCTTATCGTGTCCACGGCGAGCGGTTCCCCGTCCACGGACTTGAGGTCATACGCCACCCGGAACCTGTCCCCTTTCTGAAGCCCGAAAAAATCCACCGTCCAGGCATAAACATCTGAAAGAGAGAGGATAAGAAGCGGGGAAACTCCGGCCGCCTGCATATCGTTCCAAAGCGAAGACTGAATCGTCACATCGGCGGTTTTCATCTCCACGCTCACCGGCTTTTCCACATCCCACGCCTCATACGGCGGGAAGCAGCGGAATACGACCGACGCGACGCGGTCCTTTTCGTAGACAAGGTAGCGGACTCCGAGCGAATCGGTACGGAAGGCATAGCAGCGCTTGCCGCTCCGAAGGCTGCGGGCGGGGAAAACAGAGTCAGTCGCCTGAGTGAGGTCATAAGCCTGCCTGGCGTTCAGCCCGAGGGAAGCGAAAAGCCCGGAGAGTGTCTGTCCGTCTCGGACTTTCAGAGTGTCCACCTGAAGTGTGTCGGTCGCAAAGCCGAGAGGCCAGACTTTTTCCGCTCCGGCTGAGTCAGCGGGCGATTCCCCTTTTCTTTGTCCGCAGGACATAATCAGGAGCGCGGAGACCGCAAATGCCGATATGTATCTTATTTTTCGCATATATTTTTTTTACTGTTCTAAATGCTTCCCAATGCTTCCCAATGCTTCCCAAACGCGAAACACGACAAAATTAGAAAATTTTGTGGAATATTTTGGAACA
>CAVEHG010000047.1:0-6839 GCA_963615405.1 bacterium
GTCGGCCCAGTTGTAGATTTTGAGCGTGTGCTCGCGGTCAGCCGCACCCAGAAGAGTCATCCCTCCAAGAAGAAGTGCCGCAGCGAGTGAAAGGATTTTTTTCATTTTTTGTTTGATTTTATAGACCTTATGTTTATGATAATCAGAAGGATGAGCACGAAAATGAAGATAAGCGTCATAATCGGCCGTATCTCAGGAGTGAGACCTCCCTTGCGTGCATCGGCGTAGATGTAAGTGGAGAGGGTTTCGAGTCCTCCGTTGCCTTTGGTGAAAAGCGTGACTGCGAAATCGTCGATGGAAAGGGTGAAAGCGAGTATGAATCCGGAAATCATTCCCGGCTTGATCTGCGGCACAATTACCTTCCGCATTGCCTGGGATGGGGATGCTCCGAGATCGAGCGCCGCCTCGTAGATGTTTGACGGCATCTGGCGGAGTTTCGGCATTATGCTCAGAATCACATACGGTGTGCAGAAAGAGATGTGTGCGAGGATAACCGTCGTGTAGCCCTGGCTGATGCCGAGAGCGACGAAAAGCAGGAACAGCGAGATACCGGTGATGATGTCGGGGTTGAGCATCGGGATGTTGTTGAGACCTGTCATAACCTTGCGCTTGCGTCCGTGAAGATTGTAAATGCCTATCGCCGAAATAGTTCCGAGAATGGTTGACAGGAAGGCTGAAATCAGGCCTATCGAAAGCGTGTTCTCGATTGCGCGGATGAGCGAGCTGTTCAGGCCGCCGCTGAAGACGTTTTTATAGAGGTTCAGCGAGAATCCGGTCCAGTTGCCCAGCACCTTGGCCTCGGTGAAGGAGTAGACGGCGATGATGATTATCGGCGCGTAGAGGATAATCAGCAGAATCCAGATGTATGCCTGTGCAAAGAACTTTTTCATCACAGCAGCCCTCCCGCTTCATTTGCCTGCGTCTCCTCCGAGTCGGAGAACAGGGTGGTCACGCCGATTATCACCAGCATCACCAGAGCAATAGTGGCTCCATAGTTCCACATACCGTTGTTGATGTTCTCCTGAATGGTGGTTCCGAGCAGTTTCACCTTGTTGAGAGTGAGCAGCTCCGAAATGGCGAAGGTTGAAATCGTCGGCATAAACACCATCATCACCCCGCTCATCACTCCGTGCATCGACAGCGGAACGGTGACTTTGGAAAATACCTTCAGCGGACTTGCCCCTAGATCCTGTGCCGCCTCGATGTAGGAGCGGTCGAGTTTTTCGAGCGTGTTGTAAATCGGATAAATCATAAACGGAAGGAAGTTATAGACCATTCCGAAGATGAGCGCCCCCTCCCCGAGCGGAAGCCGAAGGAAGTCGAAGAGCGCGACGGTGGCCAGGGTGCGGATGAGCATATTTATCCACATCGGGAGTATGAACAGCATCACAGTGACCTTCGACCGGTTGAGCTTCGCATTGCTGAGAATCCATGCCGCAGGATATCCGAGCAGGAGACAGACAATCGTCGTAATGATCGCAATTTCAATGGAATATGCGAATGTCTTTATGTCCTCCGACGTCGTAAAGAAGCGTTTGAAATTGCTGAGAGTGAACGCCCCGTTTCCGTCGGTGAACGCATATATCGCAATCATCACCAGCGGCAGCGCCACGAACATCAGCATGAAGATGAGATAGGGCAGAGACCAGTATGACC
The DNA here is from genome assembly GCA_963615405.1 of bacterium. GTDB lineage: Bacteria > Bacteroidota > Bacteroidia > Bacteroidales > UBA932 > Cryptobacteroides. The sequence goes on from CAVEHG010000047.1 coordinate 1,657, forward strand.
TTTTGAAAGTCTTCATCACTTGCTTCCCTCCGTTTTCTTCAGACGGATATTCTCCGGTTTTATGCTGATTCCGACGAGGTCGTTCTTGTCCCACACGTCGTCGGTCTGGACATATATCTTCTCTCCGTCCTCCGTCTTGACGGTGAGGAAATAGTGGTTGCCCTTATATAATATGAATGATACCTGTCCGCTCGTCTTTCCCTCGTCGCACTCGTCGAGAAGGTCCACGTCGCGGAACTCAATCTCCGCCAGCAGTCTGTCTCCTTCTGCCGTGCCTTCGGGAACATTCGCCGGGGCGACCTCCCATTCAGTTCCGAGGAATTTCACCCTGCCGTCGCCGGCCCATTCGGCTTCGAAACTGTTGTTCAGGCACTCCTTGTGCATCACGTGGATGTCGTTCGGGCGGATCAGCATCCCGACTTCAGTGCCCGGTTCGAAGGCGTTATAGTCCTGAATCATAATCTCATAACCTTCCTTTGTGAGAACGGTCATCTCGTAGTGGACACCCTTGAAGATGCAGGACTGGACCGTGCCGGTGAACTGCGCCTTGTCGAGGTTTGTGTTGAAGATGTAGATGTCCTCCGGGCGTATGACCACATCGACGTGCTCGTTCGGAGCGAATCCCTTGTCCACGCAGTCGAAGTCGTGATAGATGAACTGCACCTTTTCATCGCAGGGGATGATTCCGTTGAGTATGTTGCTCTCGCCGATGAAGTCCGCGACAAATGAATTCGCGGGTTCGTTGTAGATGTCAGCCGGGGTGCCGATCTGCTGAATAACGCCCTCGTTCATAACCACAATCGTGTCGGAAAGGGTGAGGGCCTCTTCCTGGTCGTGGGTGACATAGATAAAGGTGATGCCGAGCTCGCGGTGCATTTCCTTGAGCTCCATCTGCATATCCTTGCGCATTTTCAGGTCGAGTGCGGCGAGAGGCTCGTCAAGCAGGAGAACCATCGGCTGATTCACGATTGCCCGGGCGATTGCCACCCTCTGCTGCTGCCCGCCGGAGAGAGAATCCACGTCGCGTTCCTCGTAGTCTGTCATCGAAACCATCTTAAGAACCTTGCGTACCCTTTTGTCAATCTCGTCCGTCGGAACCTTCTGGAGTTTGAGTCCGAAAGCTATGTTGTCATATACGTCCAGATGCGGGAACAGCGCGTATTTCTGGAACACGGTGTTCAGCTGGCGGTGGTGAGGGGGGATTACCGTGATGTCCCGTCCCTCCATCAGAATGCGCCCCTCGTCCGGACGGGTAAATCCGGCGAGCATCCGCAGCATCGTCGTCTTTCCGCAGCCCGAAGGTCCGAGAAGCGTCACGAATTCCCCCTTTCTGATTTTGAGGTTGATGTCCTTGAGAACCTGTACGCCATCGAATGATTTCGAGATGTGCTCGATGTCTATGATTGTGTCGTTTGCCATTTTCTATTTGTTCCAGAAGTCGCTGATAGTCAGATTATATGTTATGCCGAAATTTGCCGAGAGCTGCCTGTAGGCCGTGTTGGCGGAAATGACCGCGTGAATCCTCAGCGCCTGCGAGTCCTTCAGAGGATACCAGTGCGCTCCAAGTCCGCCGAAACCGGTGTGAAGAACTTCGGATTCTGTCTCCCGGATGTTCCCGAACATTTCCCAGCCGCCCTTGACGAAAATGGAGGCTCTGTCGCCGAAGTCGTATTGAAGTTTTGCCGTAACGAGGGCTTCCTGTGCGGGGCTGCGCCAGGAGGTGCCGCGCATCATTGCGTCAAGATTCCCGCTGAATCCTTCATATTCAAAGCTTTCGCCTATGGTGTAGAACCTCCACCAGCTCGTTCCGAACGGCGTCCCTTCTTCGTCCCAGCCTTCGTATCCGCTGACGGCATTGACCGAAGCCCGTCCCGTCCAGATTTCCTTCTGTTGGGAGTACATCAGGCCGAAGGCCATTTTTGAGTCTTCGTAGGGTCTTGCGGAGTATGGAGATGAACTCATCTGGAGCCTGAGTGCGATTTCTTCGTTCGGGGATGTCCAGTCGATGCTTCCGCCCCATTGATAGACCTGCATTCCGGTGCCGAACCAGGTGCCGTCCTCAAGTTCGAGAGGAGCTCCGTTCCAGAAGAAAGACGAAAGGTCGAAGTGGGAGTCCACGTCGTTCGCCTCAAGTTCGCACAGGCCGATAGCCATCATATCCTTGCCCATCGAGAAAGTCCAGCTTCCGGCGTGCTCCGTCTCGAGTGTGTAGCCGATCGTCGCCCAGTCAAGCCAGGAGGCGGAATCCGAGTGCCAGGAGGCGGAGTAGAGGGGAGTCATCTTTTCTTCAGGGGCGCTTTTGTACCAGCTTACTCCCAACCAGTGGTTAGAGACGGAATAGGACCATCCGCGACCGAACGTTCCGTCTATGAAGGTATAGACAGAAGTGTTGCCGAAACCAAAGTCAGTTTCGCCGCCTTTTGCGAGTGGAAAATAAGGATTTGCGTCGAAGCGTGCGACTGCACTGATTTCGACGCCGTTCTCTGAATCCGAGCTAACCTCTTGAGCGGAGGCAGCCAACCCACATAGTGTAGCGGCAGTAATCAAAACTATGAGTCTTTTCATTTCTCATAAAAAGAAAATTTAGTTTAACATACGATGTGGCTGCCTGAAATTGCCGCAATCGTCGGTGCAAGGGGATTTTGAACCGGAACCTCCGGCCGCACTCCAGCCATTGCGGCTGCAAATGTACTATTATTTTAATTATATCCGTCAATTTGAAGGAAAAAATTGATTTCTACTGGCGGCTGGCGATGAGCAGGTCGCAGAGGACGCTGATGTCTGGGACCACGAAATCCGGGGCGTGGAATTCGGGGGTGTTTGGACAGGCGGCTTCTGCGGGAGCATTTGTTGCCGCGTCAAGGCAGGCGGTTTCGTTCGCGGCAATCCGGCGGGCGGTTTCCAGCGTGGTTTCGCCTGAGAGGACGAGAACCCCGACAGCTCCGGCGTTGTACGCCATTGCGGTGTCGGTGTAGATCCGGTCGCCTGTCATCACGATTTCTTCGGCCCGGAGTCCATGGCGCAGCATTATTCCCTTGAGCATATTGGGATCCGGTTTGCCGAGGGTGATGTCCGGACGGCGGAGGGTCGCGTGCTCTATGCAGGCGCAGAGGGATCCGCAGTCAACGAGAACGGTCGGCTGGTCGGTCGGGCAGACGCGGTCTGGATTCGTGGCGATGTAGGGGAGTCCCTGTGATGCCCACCAGGCCGCGCGGCAGAGGCGTGAGTACTCCAGAGTCGGATCAAACGCCACCACGAGCGCATCCGGGCGGTCATCCGCGGAATCAGCACAGGACTCGAATCCTGCCTTTTCAAACTGCGAAACCATACTTGGCGTCCCGAGGAGAAACAGCCTGCGTGCCGACGGATAATGCGTCTTAATGTAGTCTATCGCGGCGAGCGAGGTCGTATAGACATTGTCCTCCTCCGCGGCGATGCCCATCCCCGCCAGTTTCCGGACATAGTCGGAGACCGATTTTGTCGGGTTGTTCGTGAGAAACGACCAGCCTATCCCGTTTTCCTTCAGCCGCTTGAGCGTGTTGAGGGTGTATGGGAAAAGCGTGGAGCCCATATATATGGTCCCGTCCATATCAAAAGCGATATGCTTCACCTTCCTGAGTTTTGCCCAGTCCGCCCCGGAGAGGACATCGGTTCTCTGCAGATATTCGGTCATATGTTGATTTTTACTTCGTGTGGTTACAGCCCTTTTTCTTTGCCTTCGTCCCAGATGGCGTCCATCTCCGCCAGAGTCATGTCGTGGAGATCGCGGCCTTCGCGGATGGTGTGCTCTTCAAGATAGGTGAAACGGCGGCGGAACTTGGCGCAGGTGCGCTCCAGAGCCGTGTCAGGATTGAGTTTGTAGAGGCGTCCGGCATTCACGAGAGCGAAAATCATATCTCCCAGCTCCTCTTCGGCCCGGTCCTTCGCAGCGGCTTTCTCTTCGTCTGAACCGGCCGCGTCAATCGCCTTCAGCTCCACCTCCAGCTCGCCTTCCTCTTCTTTGACCTTCTCCCAGACATCCTCCTTCTTCTCCCAGTCAAAGCCGACCCCGCGGGCCTTGTCCTGTATCCTGTAAGCCTTTATCATCGACGGCAGCGACTCCGGAACCCCGCTCAGAACCCTCTTGTTCCCGTCTTTCTCTTTCGTCTTAAGCATTTCCCAGTTGCGTATGACATCCTCTGCCGATGCCGCCACGGTTTCTCCGAATACGTGAGGGTGACGATATATCAATTTGTCGCACAGATGGTTGCACACGTCGGCAATGTCGAATTCACCCTTTTCGTCGCCCATCTTTGCATAGAACACGACGTGGAGCAGAAGGTCGCCGAGCTCTTTGCAGATCTCCCCGTGCTCATCCTTCAGGATGGCATCGCTCAGTTCGTAAACCTCCTCGATCGTCTGCGGCCGCAGGCTTCCGTTGGTCTGTTTCCTGTCCCACGGACATTTCACCCTCAGTTCGTCCAGAATGTCGAGCAACCGCCCGAACGCTTCAAGTTTCTGTTCTCTTGTATTCATTGTATATATTTGATATTCTGTGTGTTACGATATAGTTTGCGTTTTTGCCCGACACTGCGGATATATATCCGTTTCTCCTGTTTCATCGACATTTTTCTCCGTTTTGCCCGTTTCTGTCGATATATTTCCCTCTCCGGATCCAATGGATATATCCGTAGATCGCGGAGAGTGCGTATATTATATAAAGGAGTGACATCGCGGTCATTCCCTGGCTCAGGCAAATCCACGCGGATACGGCATCGGCGAAAATCCAGAGAAGCCATTGCTGGGGATATGATTTTGCAAGCCACCAGGTCGCAATACAGCTCAGAACCGTCGCACCGGCGTCTCCGACGGATTTCGGGTCGTCAAGAAAACGGAGCAGGAAAAACAGCGCGACCGTTCCTGTGACCAGAATGACGAGACTCATGAGTGCGGTTCCCGGCGTAAGATGTCTCAGATGAATCTCCGGGGCCGTGGATTCCCGGGGATCCGACACTCTGTCGTCCCGTCTCCACTGGGCGAAGCCTACGAACGCCATCACCACATAGTAGAGATTCAGAGCGGCAGAGGCATAGAGACCTCCGGTGAAAAACGAGACCATTGCCGCGAAGCCTGAAAGCAGCTGGAACAGCCACATCCAGTTGTTCTGCCTGATTTCCAAAATCAGGAACAGGATGCCTGTGACG
>CAVEHG010000047.1:6849-9883 GCA_963615405.1 bacterium
AGATACCCACTTTTGTCCTATTATCCTTATTTTTGCATTCTGAAATTGGGAAATTTGGTTTTCGCAAATCGGAATGATTGATTCAGTTTTCGCGAAGTGTAAGATAGAAAAAAAATAACATGAAAACGATACGGAACGCAGAATTCGGGGGAGAACGCCCTTTGTTCGAATCACACGGGTTGAGGCTTGAAAATGTGACGATCCGCGAGGGAGAGTCAGCGATAAAGGAGTGCAGCGACATCGAAGCAGTCGACTGCAGGTTTGAGGGGAATTATCCTTTCTGGCACGTGCACGGATTTCTCATCGAACGCTGTTTCTTCGATGTGGGCGGCCGTTCGGCGCTATGGTATTCGGATCATCTGAAGATGAAGGACTGTCTGATTGCCGCGCCGAAAATGTTCAGGGAAATGAGCGACATCGAGATCGAGAATGTTGAGATGACCGATGCCGATGAAGTGTTCTGGAGATGCAACAGGGTGAATGCCAAGGGTTTGAAGTTGCACGGAGGAACCTATCCGTTTATGTTCGGCAGCGATTTGAAAATCGACGGGCTTGTCAGCGACAGCAAATATGTCTTCCAGTATGTACGCAATCTTGAATTGCGAAATGCGAAAATCACGACCAAGGATGCGCTATGGGAGTCGGAGAATGTGACCGTTTATGACTCTGAACTCAGCGGGGAGTATCTCGGCTGGCATTCGAGGAACCTCAGGCTCGTGAACTGCAGGATTTCCGGAACGCAGCCGCTCTGCTATGCGGAAAATCTGGTGCTTGAAAACTGCACTTTCGCCGAAGACTGCGACCTCGCGTTCGAGTACAGCGGCGTGCAGGCGACAATCATCGGGGAAATACCGGGCATCAATAATCCTCGGACCGGGAGCATTGTCGCGGACGGGATAGGGGAGACAATCCTTGACAAGAACATCAAGGCTCCGGCTGATTGCGTGATAAGAGTTCGGCAGTGAGCCTGAACATATTTTCTTCGACACGTTGGCAGTGAGGCAGGTGTCGGGGCGTTGGGATTACAGTAAAAAAGGCAAGGTATGAAATATAACTTCGACGAAATCATTCCGCGGCGCGGTACAAATTCTTATAAATGGGACACTCCTGCGGTGGGCGTCTTGCCGATGTGGGTTGCGGATATGGATTTCAGAACGGCTCCCTGCGTGATTGAAGCGCTGCGACGCAGGGTTGAGCACGGGGTTTTCGGATATGTCAAAGTCCCGCAGACCTATTATGATTCCGTCATCAATTGGTTCGACACCCGTCACGGAGTGCGTTTCGAGCGTGACAGTTTCATCTATACGAGCGGAGTGGTTCCGGCGATTTCTGCAATTCTCAAGGCTCTGACGCAGCCCGGCGACAAGGTAATAGTGCAGCCGCCGGTGTACAACTGCTTCTTTTCCTCCATCCGAAACAATGGCTGCGATGTGTTGTCGAATCCGCTTGTGCGCGACGGCCTTTCGTGGAAAATGGATTTTGACGACCTTGAGGCGAAGGCGTCCGATCCGAAGGCAAAAGTGATGATTCTGTGCAATCCCCACAATCCTGCAGGGAGGGTGTGGACGAGTGACGAACTCAGACAAGCAGGGGATATATGCCTGAAACACAACGTCTTTGTGATTTCCGACGAGATTCACTGCGAACTGACACGTCCGGGGCTCAGCTACACCCCGTTCGCTTCGCTCGGCGGTGACATCCGTCTCAATTCCGCGACCTGCATCTCTCCAAGCAAGGCATTCAACATCGCCGGTCTTCAGATTGCGAACATTGTGGCGGAAGACAGTGGAGTGTGGGAGCGTATAGACCGGGCAATCAACATAAACGAGGTCTGTGATGTGAATCCGTTCGGAGTGGAGGCCACTATGGCTGCATATTCTCGGGAGGGTGCTGACTGGCTTGATGCCCTGCGTGGCTATCTGTATGACAACTTCTTGACCGTCAAGCAGTTCTTTGCTGCCCATATCCCCGGCTGCCCCGTCACGGAACTCGAAGGTACCTATCTTGTGTGGATTGACATCAGCGCGACCGGGCTCAAAGCGGATGAGCTCACCGCGCGTCTTCTTGATGAACAGAAACTTATGGTCAATTCCGGGACTATGTACGGACCCGGCGGCGAAGATTTCATCCGTCTCAACATCGCCTGCCCCCGCTCTCTCCTGCTCGACGCCCTTTCCCGCCTGAAGCAGGTGCTGTAACCCGCAAGGTGCACAACGCAGCAATTCGCCTTTTGGCAAGTGGGCGGAGGGGGACTGTCTCCCCTTATTCTTCGCCGGCGGCCTTCAGGCGTTCCGCATTCTCCGCAATCTGCAGCTGGTCAAGCACTTCCTGGATGTCTCCGTCCATAAACACCGGCAGATTGTACATCGTGTAGTTGATCCGGTGGTCTGTCACGCGTGACTGCGGATAATTGTAGGTACGGATTTTTGCTGAACGGTCACCGGTGGAGACCATAGTCTTCCTTTTCGCGGAAATCTCGTTGAGATATTTCTCGTATTCCATATTGTAGAGCCTCGTGCGGAGCTCGGCGAGAGCCTTGTCGAAATTCTTGAGCTGCGACTTCTCGTCCTGGCACTGAACCACGATTCCGGAAGGGATGTGGGTGAGGCGGATTGCCGAGTAAGTCGTGTTCACTGACTGTCCGCCAGGACCGGAAGAACAGAACGTATCCTTGCGTATATCGTTCATATTCAGCTCTATATCGAACTCGTCCGCTTCCGGAAGAACGGCTACGGATGCCGCAGACGTGTGGACGCGTCCCTGAGTCTCGGTTTGCGGCACCCTCTGTACGCGGTGCACTCCTGACTCGTATTTGAGTATTCCATAGACCCCTTCCCCGATGACTTTCACGACGATTTCCTTGAAACCGCCCGCAGCGCCCTCGGACTGGCTGTTGATTTCCATTTTCCAACCGCGGCGCTCGAAATACTTGCTGTACATCCTGAACAGGTCGCCCGCAAAGATTGCAGCCTCATCGCCGCCTGCGCCTCCGCGGATCTCCAGAATGGCGTTCTTGCTGTCCTGAGGGTCGGCA
>CAVEHG010000048.1:0-9849 GCA_963615405.1 bacterium
ATCCGCATCCGCGGCATATTCCAGATCCTCGTATTCGTCTAGGGTTCTGCCGCCTGTCGAATGCTCGATCTTGGAAACAAGACGCTTGTTGCCCGGGAGCCCCTTCATATACCAGGGGAGAAATTCACCTGCCAGCACAAAGGCTCCGAGGTTTGCGTTATCAACAAGATCGGCGAATGTCACTTTGTCAGAATGTTCCGGAGCACTGCTGCACACCGTCTTCACCGGAGCTGTGCTTGTCGCCTCCGCAGCGTTCTCCTTCAAGATGAGGTTTCCGTCCGTGCAGCCGTAGCTGATTCCGTAGGAAATCCTGTTGGTGAATTTCTTTCCGTCGTACTGGACATTGTAGCCGTACAGCGACGGCCACCGTCCGGACTCCAGAAGAACAGAATATCTGTTCCCGTTGTTCAGATTCGAATATGACCATACAAGCCGTCCTGACGATATCCTCACAGACAGAGTGGAGAGGATTTCCGAATTCATCTGCCTGTAGTCCACCTGAGCCTCGGTTTTTGACTTGTATGACACAGTAGCATCCTCCAGGATGTCATCCCCGAACTTTTTGCAGTAAGTCGAAAGCCTGTTGTAGCTGTCGTAAGTGAATGCCATCGTAAAGAGGGACTTTCCGTCAAGAGCCACGCTGACAAACGAAGGAAGATTCCTCGCGGTCAGCACGAACTCGGAGTTTGCCGGATCATCGGCATCCGTGTCTCCGCCCTGGTCGTCCTTTTCCTTGCCATTGTCGCTCTCTGCCGGTTTTTCAGCCTGACACCCGCCGAGAATGGGCATTGACAGAAAGGCTGTCATCACCAATATTTTCAAAAGACGCTTCATTTCGTGAATGTTACATTTTCACCATTGTCCATAATCAGAACCGGAGGATAGTCGAACGAGGTACTTCCGAATTTGGAGGTATCTTCATACGCCTGGTTGAATCCCACCCTGCCGGAAACCTCGTGGCTCTTCTCGTTTTCGTGCGAGGAGAGGAAGACGAAGTCACGATTGCTCTGGTTTTTGGACTGCATTATATTTTTCATTATGCTCTGCGGACGGGCGAAGATTGCGATTGTCGCGATGTCAAAGCCCTCAAGATTCTGGAATTTCGCCTCCGCATCCGCATTCTGGTTATCTCCTCCGTGGGCGATTCTCCATCCGTCCATTTCTATGGCATACAGGAGATTGTCCGTCCCGTTTTGAACGCCCATAAAGCCTTGCACGGTAATTCCGCCCAGATTTACGGCGTCGAAATCCGCAGTCTTGACCACCTTTTTTGACGTGTCTGTATATGACGGCACTTTGTCAAGCGGCATAACCAGCGTCTTCCCGGCCTTCGCCATCTCGTTCATAAGAACCTGTGAATAGTGGTCCTGATGGTTGTGCGTAAGGAACAATATGTCGGCCTTCGAGGCTATGAAGGCAGCTTCCGCGTCCGTTCCGTCCCAATGTATGTCGATGAGAGCCAGATGCCCGGAAGTTCTGAACGCGAAGCCCATATTGTAGACTTTGAACATCTGTAGTTCGCCGTCTTTCGTCGGGGCCGGAGATTTCAGCCATTGGAGGAAATCGGCGCGGGCCTCTCCGAGATAATAGTCATTGGCTTCGGAGAAAGCCTCCGCCTGTCCGGATTCCGGAGCCGGAGACACTGAAGAAAGATTGTTCTCGTGCATGGGAAAATCCCTCAGATACAGAAGGTTTTTCCGGATTATCGAGTTTTTTTCTTTTGATTTGAGAGGAATGTCCAGACACGGTGGATATCGGCGGAGTTGCCCTGTCACGAACTTGTGCGTCTGAATCATCCACGCATAGGGCTCGCTTGCCGACAAAGCCTTCACTTCGCATATGAATTCCGTCAGGGCATTGTAGATCTCCTCCCCGGTCATCTGCTCGCGGAATGTCTCCGCCCTGGCAAGCATCGCCTCCCGCTGCTCCGCGTTGGACTTCGCCGTCCAGTTCGCAGACCGGAGGGAAATTGTTATGCAGAAAAGGCAAATCAATGCCGTCAAAAACCTTCTCATTACGAAATTATTTTTTTAATGTCACTCTTTGCCGCCGCAATGTAATGCTCTACGGTCCTGGGCGAAAGATTCATCTCATCGGCGATGTCCTTTGCCGACATATTCTCAAACAGACTCAATTCAAAGGCTCTCTTCCTCTGCGGAGGCAATTTCTCGATCGCAAGTCTGAGCAGGCTGTCAGCTTCCCGCTCCAGCACCTTGCTGAACGGATCGGAATGTCCTGCCTCAACTTCCGGCGCAATTTCTCCGCTTTTGGATGAGTTGTACTTGAGGCGCAGCCAGCTTATCACCTCTCTCCGGACGGAAGTCATAACATAACCTTTGAGCGATTTTGACGGATCTAGCCTGTCCCGGCCGAGCCATATTTTCAGAAACAGGTTCTGGAGGATGTCTTTTGTGGCACTGATATCACCGAGGAGCGACATCGTGTAGGCGAAACATTCGTCATAATAGAGCCGGAAGATTTCGTCGAAACACTTTCTGTCGTCCCTTTTGAGACCCTGAATGAGCTGTTTTTCCGTCATTACAATGAGAAATTAAGTCCTATTGTAAATGTCCTCTGAAGCGGATAGGAGCAGTAGTCTTCTCCCGGCTTCAACGCATTGGACGAGTTCTTGTTGACCTCCGGGTTGTAGCCGGTGTAGTTCGTGAGGGTGAAAAGGTTGGTTCCCTGGAGGTATACGCGGAACTTTCTGATTCCCGTCCGCTTGAAGCACTTGTCAGGAATCGTGTATCCGAGCGAGAGGTTCTGAAGTCTGAAATAGGAACCGTCCTCAAGGAAAGCGGTGGAAATCCAGCTTTGGCTGTACCCGGTCGGTTTTCTTGTTTCCCTAAGCCCCTCGCCGAACGGGAAGCGGTTCAATTCTTCGCGCACACTGTTGTTGTTGCAGCTGTATCCGCAGAGGTAGCGGCGTTCGATGTTCAGAATCTCGTTTCCGTAAACACCCTGGAACTGGGCGCTCAGATCGAAGCCCCGGTATCCCATCTGCAGGGTGAAGCCGTAGTAGAAGTCCGGCATATAGTTCCCGACAATCGCCCTGTCGGTCTCCTGGTCAATCTCGCCGTCGCCGTTGACGTCAACGAAACGGTAGTCGCCCACCTGCGTGGTGGCTTCGTGCGGATAGGAGTTGAGTTCTTCCCTGTCGTGGAAAATGCCGTCAGCGACCATCAGATAATACGATCCGATAGGCTGTCCCACCTGTGTAATGAACTGCGCTCCTGAATAGCTTGCATCCACCACAAGAGGTGTATTGTCCCCACCCAGTGACAGGACTTTATTCCTGTTGAGGCTGAAATTGGCGGAGAGGCTGTAGCTGAATCCGTTGGAGAATTCTTTAGCCGACCCGGCAGTCAGCTCAACACCCTTGTTTTCCATCGATCCGACATTGTCCGAAGCCGTGGAGAAACCCGTGAGAGCCGAAACCGGAACATCGAAAAGCATATCGGTGGTCCTGGTGTAATATGCATCGGCGCTGAAAGAGAGGAGTCCGTTGAACATCGACAAGTCCAGGCCAAGATTATACTGGGTGTTCTTCTCCCATCCGAGGGTGCTGTTTGCTATCTGGGAAGGATACAGGGCTGTCTGTGTTCCGTTCCCGAGATCCTTCAGTGCGGAGGAGTAAAGCGCGAGATACTCATAGTCACCGATCTGGGCATTACCCGTCTGTCCGACGGAGGCGCGGATTTTCAAGTCATTGAGGAAGGTGAGATTCTCCATAAAAGGCTCGCTGCTTATTCTCCATCCGACGGATGCGGCAGGGAAGTATCCCCACCTGTTGTCCGGAGCAAACCTCGACGAGGCGTCTCCACGAATGGATGCGGAGAACATATATTTGCTCTTGTACGAGTACTGCGCACGGGTCAGCCAGGAGAGGAAACTGTTACCGGTCAGATTATTGTAGGCATCTCCGGCGGCAACATTCTTGCCGAAGGTGGTTGTGATCTTGTCGTCACCCGCCGTTCCGGTCGCCGTGATTGTCGTCGAGGACGTGGTTCTTTTTTCCGCCTCGAAAACTGCGACGGCATTTATGTTATGGTCTCCGAAACTGCGATTGAAACTCAATTGGTTGGAGACTGTCCAATGGAGATAGTTCGTCTTCGTGTTGATTGACGTCGGGGTGTACGGCTCATAATTGTATTTCCAGTTGCCCGGCATCGGGAGGGTTGACGGACGGTAGTAATCACGGTTGTAGAAATAGCCGTCGCCACCGGCCGTCAGTTTGTATTCGAAGCCCTTGAAGAACTCGTAGCTCAGGTAGATGTTGCCCATAATATTGATGTTGCTGCGCAAATCTTTGATTTCCTTGGCAAGAGCGACAGGGTTGAGAACAGCATTTGACTGAGTGTCCTTTCCCTCGGCACCCTCGACCACGGCCGAGCGCAGAGGCGTGCCGTTCATATCCCAATTATATGACCCGTCGTCATTGTACGGCTTGTAAATCGGAGGACACATAAGCATTGAGGCAATCACTCCGTCTCCGCTTCCGTACTGGCTGTCCGAGTTTATGTGATGGGTCTGAGAGTATGACGGGGAGAAACTGATTCCGTATTTGAAGTTCCCGCGGTGTCCGTCCATATTCGCACGGATTCCGAACCGCCTGAAGTCGGACCCGATGACGATGCCCTCGCGATAGAGGTAGTTTGCCGAGATAAAATAGGAATAATCCCTGGTCTTTGCCCCGATGGAGAGATTGTGCTTGTGGGATAGAGCTGTACGGAGCACTTCGTCCTGCCAGTCGGTGTCGGTGAGCCCGCTTTCCCCATTGAGATACGGCAGAAGACAGTCCGGAACCATATGATATGTCTGAGGACGCTCAAGATATGGGTCGCTGATCGTTCCCGTAGGGACATTGTACAGATAAGCACCGTCACGGGATTCCTTGTACATCTGAGCGAACTCGTAGGCATTGAGGAGGTCGTATTTCTTGCTGACTCTGCCGATTGAGAACTGGCCGTCATACCTGATGACCGGCTTTTCGGAGGCGATTCCGCGTTTCGTGGTCACAAGAATGACACCGCACGAGCCCTTGGAACCGTATATCGCCGACGAGGAAGCGTCCTTCAGGACTTCAAGGCTTTCGATTTCACTGGCGTCCAGGTTGGCGAATGCCCGCGAATCGCTCTGTATTCCGTCAATCACATAAAGCGGGTCGTTCCCGGAGGTTGCAGACTGTATACCCCTGATCCGGACAGATACATTTCCTTCCGGCTGTCCGCCGAGGCTTGTCACCTGCACGCCAGGCATTTTACCGACCATAGCCTGACGGAAATCCGTGACAGATGCATTCTCGAAGTCGTCTGATTTCATCGACGCGATCGAGGTGGTGACATCCCTCCTGTTCTGGACGCCATAGCCGACAATCACAAGTTCGTCAAGTCTGACGATGTCCGGAGCCATCTTTATTTCGGCATCAGTGCCCGTCTGAACCCCCACATTCTGGGTCAGATAACCCATAAAGTAGAATTTCAGCGTTGCGGCGGATGCAGAGGCGTTCATTTCATATACGCCGTCATAATCGGTGATGACCATTTTCCCGGTTGCGGTATCCTCCACCGTAACCCCCGGCATCGGATCTCCGTTTTCATCAGTCACCTTTCCCCTGAACACCGGTTTGACGGCTTGTCCGTCAGGCGTCTGAGGCCGGGTCTGAACCGGCTGTTTCTTCAGCGAAAGAATCACATTCTTTCCGTCCACATTCCAAAGGACATCACTCTGGTCTTCAAACAGTTTGGAAAGGACCTCATCTATCGTGACGCCTCTGAAATCCACGGTTACGCTGTGGCTGATATCCACCGCATCAGTGGGAACCACAAAGGAATAACCGTACTCTTTCTGTAGTTCTTCCATACACGACTTGACGGTGGCGTCCTGCTTTTTCATTCTGATCTGTGCATTCGCGCCAAGTTGAAAAACGGCCAGCGCCAGCGCACAGGACAGGACTGTCTTGATGGCTTTCATCATAACTTTGATTCAGATATTATAAATGTGTTATTATTTCCCTGTTTTGTCACTTTCATCATATTTGCCGAACAAAGGGCGTCAAGCACCTGTTCTGCCGATCCGGCCTCCAGGAAGGATGCATAGAAGCGCGATTTCTTCAGTTTTTCGCTGTCGATGATGATTTTTACATCATAAATGCGCTCCAGCCTGGCAGAAATCTCCTCCAAGGTCAAATTATTGAAATAAAGCGATTGGTTATCTATCCACAGGCTGGTATCACCGGTGTCGAAAGAATAACGGACGATATTCCCGGTTTCCCTGTCGATTTTCACCCCGGTTCCTGGTTCAGCACTTTTTCCGCTCCGGAAATGTCAAAGGTCATCTCAACCGCGCCTTCGACAAGAGCCAGTTCAACTTTCGGGGAGTCTCCGTATGCGCGGTAATTGAATTTTGTCCCCTTCACTTTCACGTTCACGCCGTTGCTTGAGAGGATAAAAGGATGATGCCGGTCCTTGGCTATGTCCGCATAGACCTCGCCTGAGGCGAACACCTGACGGTATCTGCCGGTAAATTTTTCAGGATAGAGGATTCTGGAATCATTGCGGAGCCTGATGACAGATCCGTCGCTCAGTGTGACCGACTTGCTGTCGCCATAGGCAGAGATCACCTCTTTCCATTCCGGGCAGACACTGTCCCTGCCCAGAAAATATGTTCCGGTTGTCGCTGATACGGCTACAAGTAGTGCTGCACAGAGTGCGCAGACAATATACCTGGAGACATTGCGGCGTTTCCCCGCAGCCGAATTCGAGTTCAAGTCCTCGTCAATCGCCGTGTCTATCCAAAGCTTGACGGAGTTTTTCAACTCCTGATATTCCCTGTCATTTTTATTCATATGTATTAATACGCGTCAATTTTCAGAAATACCCTATCGGCAACTGAAAATTTTTCACACTTGGGAAAGTTAAATTGCTAACTTTGCAGGTTCATACGGATGAAGATAGGCGAAAACATAGATTTGGGGAAGCGGCCGCTGCTGCTTGCGCCGATGGAGGACGTGACTGATCCGTCCTTCAGGTGGGTGTGCAAGGAGTTCGGGGCGGATATGATGTACACGGAGTTCATCTCCTCGGACGGGCTGGTGAGGGACGCGAGGAAATCGCTCGAAAAGCTGAAGACCTACGACTTTGAGGCGCCGATCGGAATACAGATTTACGGGAGCATACCGGAGGCGATGGTGGATGCCGCGATGATGGCGGACAGGGCGACGGAACTCGTGGAGACGCACGGGGCGGATGTCATAGACATAAATTTCGGATGCCCGGTCAGCAAGATCGCACGGCGCGGGGCGGGAAGCGGGATGATGCGCGAGCCGGAAAAGATGGTTGACATCACACGGAGGGTCGTGGACGCGGTGAAAAAACCGGTGACGGTGAAGACGCGGCTCGGATGGGACGAAGACTCGAAAATCATCGTGGAACTCGCCGAACGGCTGCAGGACGCGGGAATTCAGGCACTTACGATTCACGGACGCACGCGCTGCCAGATGTACAAAGGCGAGGCGGACTGGACGCTGATCGGTCAGGTGAAGAACAATCCGAGAATGCATATTCCCATCATAGGAAACGGGGATATACGGACGCCGCAGGACGCGAAAAACGCATTTGACCGCTATGGAGTCGACGGCGTAATGATAGGACGCGCGACCTTCGGACATCCGTGGATATTCCGGGAAATCAGGCATTATCTCCGCACCGGGGAACTTCTGCCGCAGATGAGCGTCGCCGACAGGGTGGAACTCGCGAAGAGACATCTTGCCAAGTCGGTGGAAATCAAGGGGGAACACATCGGGGTCATAGAAATGCGCAGGCATCTTTCCTGCTATTTCAAGGGGCTTCCGGACTTCAGGGAAACGAGGCTCCGGCTTGTGACTCTCTACGACATACCGCAGATTTACGCGACTCTCGACGAGGTGGCGGAGCGTTGGGGATCGTGGTCGCCTGAAGCTTCGTCGGTATATGAGGATTCGCCGGCAGGCGAAGCCCCGGAGGCACATGAAGGGCAACAAGTGGAATTCAAGTTTCGCACTTGCGAAACTTGACAAGGGCTTCTGCCCGCCGGCCGTGAGGCCGAAAAAAATCCCTGGCGCTCAAGCGCCGTGCGGAGAACAGCGAAGCGAAGGATTTGTGTGACAGTGCGCACGGAGCACGATTTCCCCTTTTAGGGGACGGAAGGGGTAAAATGCAGGGTGCAGGGGGTTCAGAAGTAAAAAAAAGTGCGTGGGATTCCCCCCCCAATACGGGTAACCCACAAATACCCAACGAATTAGGGTACATGCGAAACTTAAACAAGTGGAATTTGCGGATCGGACGATGACGGTTCGCGGAAGCATATACACAAGAGATTATGATTGACAGAATCATTCTATTTCCATATTACCTCACCCTGAAAGTGAGGCATTTTCTCTACGACAGGGGAATCCGCAAGGTTCAGGGGAGCGGCGTTCCCTCAATAGGAATCGGGAACATCACTGTGGGAGGAACGGGCAAAACCCCTCATACAGAGATGGTTATCAGGATGTTGCTGCGCAGCGAAAAGTGGAACGGCAAGAATGTGGCGGTGCTGTCGAGGGGCTACCGGCGCCGGCTGAAGGGTTTCCAGATTGTGACGGCAGAGGGCTCGGCAAGGGATTTCGGAGACGAGCCGCTGCAGATCAAGAAGAAATTTCCGGGAGTCACGGTGGCGGTTGACAAGGACCGGGTCAGGGGGTGCAGGATTCTCCGCGATCCGAAGACCTTCCTTGAAAGCAAGAAGTCGCGCAAATGCAGGGTTAAGGAAATCACGCCGGCGGACATTCTGGTTCTGGACGACTGCTTTCAGTTCAGGGCGCTGAAGCCGAATCTTTCGATTGTGCTGATTGACTATAACAGGCCTGTTTTCAAGGACAGCCTGCTGCCTCTCGGACGGCTCAGAGACCTTCCGGAAAGGGTGGGGGCTGCGGATGTCCTGGTTGTGTCGAAGTGTCCGTGGGAGATGAATCCGTGGGAGATGGACAAATGGGCGCTGTCTCTGGGAATTGAGCGGTACAGCCAGAAGGAGTGTTTCGGATTCCGGACGGACAGCGGGCGCAGGCAATATCTCTTCTTCACAAAAACGGGCTATGACGAGGCTCAGCCGGTGTTCCCGGAGGGCAACAGCCGCTATCTCTACTCTCCGATGGCGGTGATGTTCAGCGGAATCGCGGACGACACCCCGTTCTCCGAGCAGCTGCGCCTGAGCTACAAGCTGGTCGGCCACATAAAGTTCGGCGACCACCACAAGTTCACGAAAGCCGACATTGCGTCGATCAGTTCGCTCGCCGCAGCTTTCCCGACCTCGCTTGTCATCACCACTGAAAAGGACTGGCAGCGCATCCGCGACTGCCGGGATGTCCCCGCCGACCTGCGCCAGAGGATGTTCTATATGCCGATCCGCGCCCAGTTCCTCTCCGACGGCGAGCGCAGCGTCTTCGCGGAGTTGATTAATGAACTGTCGTAGCGGCTTAAGTTTCACATCGGCAGACAGAATAGGTTTCGTACAGGCAGTACAGAATAGGGAAAATCATTTTAGGAACAGAAAATATGATAAAACCGGCGAAAAGGACTGAAGCGGTCAAGGAATACTACTTCTCCCGCAAAAGCAAAGAATTGGCGGCAGTGAATGCCTGGAGGGCTTCAAAGGGCGAAAAGCCTGTCATCAGCCTGGGAATCGGAGCGCCCGACAGGATGCCTCCGCTTCCGGCAATCGAGGCTCTCGGGGAATGGGCGCGTAAAAGCGACTCCCACGTCTATCAGAACTACAGGGGGATTCCGGAACTCCGGGAGGCATACGCCAGGTGGTATGGGCGCTATTACGGCG
>CAVEHG010000049.1:0-9633 GCA_963615405.1 bacterium
TGGGAATATGGACCGGCTGCGAAAAAGAGGAACCTTCCACGACAAAACCTGCGGAACAGACAGATAAGGATAAGGACCAAGATCAGGACCAGGATAAAGATACAGACAAAGACAATCCTGAGCCGGAGCCGGAAATCCCGGTGGAGACTGTGGTATATTACGACAATCTGGATAAGGTCATATCCACTTCAAATAAAAATTATTTCGACACGTGGACCGAATGCCGGAATATGGAAGGCAGCGGCATAGATGGTGTCACATACACGGGGAACTACTCTTCCGTTCGCAACACATTTGTTTCCACAGGATATCCCGGAGCATCCGGAAACAACGGAGTATATTACCACAGGGAGGGTTCATACACATCCGTAAACGGAATTTCCCTTCCGAAGGACGCCAAAGTGTTCAAACTCAGCGTTGGACTGCACTCCTATTCGTCCGATACTGCAGACAAGAGCCATTTCAGCATAAGCATCTCCGATAAGAGCGGGAAAAGTTATGATCTTGACTACACAGCCTCAAAATACGGAAAGTGGTATCTGGCAAGCGCAGTTTTCGAAATCGAGTCTTCCGAGGCCATAAAGCTCAACATTAAAATCTCGGCGAACGCAACGGGAGCACAAGGACGCTCCGATGATCTGAAACTCGCCACCACGACAGAGACGCCGACAGCCAAATACGCCTTCGGGACCTCCTCCGGTCAGCAAAAGTCCGGCTGCATCGAAAAGCCGCAGACTCTGAAGGCCAGTTCAGACTACAAATACATAACCCATTACGCGACGACATACACCTCTCATAAATATGTCCGCAACTACTCCGCCTGTTACGACACTCGCCGCCACAACCCGATGTGGGTGGCATACCCTTGTCACGACATCTATTGGGAAGGAGGATACAAACGCCCGGTGAAAGACCCGTGGAGGCCTGATCCCGAGATGACCGAGAGCGAACAGTCAATAATCTACGCTTCAGACTGGGACGGCTGGCCGTGGAGCGGGAACGACGGGAGCGCGACTGACAAATACCAGTACTGGAGTTCGGTGCCTACGGGGAAATACACGTCAAGGGGACACCTGATGCGTTCCGCCGAAAGAGGCTGCGGAAACAGTTCCACGCTGCTGGACCTCAACACCCAGACTTTCTATCCGACGAACATCGCCCCCGAACTGTATGTCAATGTGACCTCGGAAAATTCCCACTGGAGCCAGGTGGAGTATATACTTCCAAACAAGTGGCGCTGCAGCGACACTGTCTATGTGGTGGTCGGCTGCTGGTATGGAGACGACAGCTGGAAGGTGTACGATGCGGTCAACGGCAAAAACACATCCGCCAAGTCAAAGCAGTGCATAATGCCTCAGGCACGCTATAAAATTGTTATGAGGACAAAGAGCGGTTCCACAGGGAAGGCCATTTGGGAGTGCAGAGCAGACGAGGTGATGGCGATAGGTTTCTGGTTCCCGCAGAGTTTCACGGGCGAAGTGCTCGACGAGCTTCCTCCGCTTTCAGACTACATCTATTCCGTTACCGACATCGAGAAGAAGATCGGAGGCGATTTCTCTTTCTTCCCGCTTGCACCGGAGGGGGTAAAGGACAGCTACAAAATTTCCGACTGGCCCGGTCTTGAAGACATCGCGAACTGAGAAACCGTTTTGAATACCGGTCAGGAAGCTATCGTGAATACCGGCCGAGAAGCTGTCGTGAATGCCTGCTAAGCTTTGAAAAGATTGCGGCAGAGTTCGGGGATGTCGCCCACGCGGACGATTTCGATGTCTCCGGAGCGGAAGTCGATGTTCGCGAAGGAAGAGATGAAGATGCGGCGGTATTTCAGGCGTGCAGCCTCGGCAATACGCCTTTCTGTCTGCGCCACGGGACGGATTTCACCGCTCAGGCCGACTTCGCCGGCAAAGCAGACGTCGGACGGAATCGGAAAGTCGATGTTGGATGAAAGCACGGCGCTGACAATGGCGAGATCACAGGCCGTCTCGGTGATTTTCAGGCCTCCGGCCATATTGAGAAAGACATCCTTGATGCTCAGCTTGAATCCGGCGCGCTTCTCCAGCACGGCCAGAAGCATATTCAGCCTGCGGGAGTCGAATCCTGTGGCCGAACGCTGAGGGGTTCCGTAAGCCGCAGTGCTCACAAGCGCCTGAACTTCAATCAGAAACGGACGCGTCCCATCGAGAACCGCACCGACGGCGATGCCGCTGAGATTGTCCGCGTGCATCGGAATCAGCAGCTCTGACGGGTTCGGGACTTCGGCAAGCCCGGTGCCGGTCATCTTGAACACGGCGATTTCCGAGGTTGAGCCGAAACGGTTCTTGATGCTGCGAAGAAGCCTGTACGCTCCCCTGTTGTCACCCTCGAACTGAAGCACGACATCGACTATGTGCTCAAGTATCTTCGGACCGGCGATACTCCCCTCTTTCGTTATATGCCCGATGAGAATGACCGGCACTCCGGTCTCCTTGGCGAAACGGAGCAGCATGGCGGCGGTTTCCTTTATCTGGGGAACCGAGCCCGGTGAAGACTCCACAGCCTGGGAGTACATTGTCTGCACCGAATCCACCACCATAAGGTCCGGCATCAGGGCGCGCGCCTCCGCAATCACGTTTTCCATCAGGGTCTCGCTGTAAATCAGGCAGTTGGAGAAGTCTGTAACTCCCGTCCCGGAAGCAAGTCTCTCCGCGCGGAGTTTCACCTGCTTCGCCGACTCCTCGCCCGTGACATAGAGGGTCTTGAGATTCGGACAGTTCAGCGGAATCTGCAGCGAGAGGGTTGATTTTCCGATGCCCGGTTCACCGCCGACAAGAACTAGCGAACCTTCGACCATCCCTCCTCCGAGTATGCGGTCAAGTTCAGCGTTGTTCAGGGATATGCGTGACTCGCCGCAGGTTTCCACGGACGAAAGCGGCATAGGCTTGGAGACCGTTCCCGCAGCGCTCACGCCGACAGCTCCGGAAGGCTTCTTGCCGGTCGCCACAGTCTCTTCGACCATAGTGTTCCATTCCCCGCAGGCGGGGCATCGCCCCATCCACTTGGGACTTTCATTTCCGCAGGACGTGCAGAACCACGCCGTCTTGATTTTTGTCGCCATAATACTCGTTTAAGTTTCGCATGTGCCCGGATTCGTCGGGTGTTCGTGGGTTACCCGTAATACTCGTAAAAGATCATTGCCTTCGAACAGACAAATTTAACGTGAGATCTCAAAATACACAAAAAAAAGATATTGTTCCTTTGAGGACAATATCTCCACTGCGGAAAAAAATCCGCCAAGCAACTCCGCTGCTGCCAATTACTCGGCAACTGCAGTGCTGTCGCAAGCGGTGCAGGCGTTGCAGCAAGAATCGCAGCACTCCTGGCAAGGCTCCTGGGCAGCTTCAGCTTTCTTGTCGCAGTTGTTGTTGCATGCGCAAGAAACAGATGCGAGTGCTACGACCGCAAATGCCAGAGACATGAATACCTTTTTCATGACTGAAAAAAATTTAGTTAAACAATACCCCGCAGAAAAGTGGGGAAATACCATTCACCCTTTTCTACAAGTCGCGAAAATACACATAATTTGTAAATCCGCAAATATTTTTCTTGACTTTTTTCTCCCTTTTTTCTCCAATTCCGCTGATTACCGCGAATTTCTGACTTTTCCGGTCACCTGGAAGCTCTGTGCCGGACTGAAAGGGAATTTTTCCGAAAGATTTTCTACCGTGGGACGGGGTTATATTCCTATATTTACCTTCGGAAAACCGCATATTACCTTCGGAAAACCACATTGAAGTGTAAAAGGGGGAAAAATAGAACCACATCCATATGAACATCAACACCTTATCAAGAATTGTACTCGTCGCCGCAATCGGAATTTCCGTTTCCTGCTCCCAGAAGAAGGCAACGGATGCCCTGGCCGAAAAATCATTCCCTGCCCCGTACGCCAAGATGTCGGACGGCCTTCTTTCCGGCATAACGCCAGAAGGGTGGACAAAAGAGTTCCTGCTCCGGCAGGCGGACGGACTCACCGGGCATCCGGGGGCACTCTCCTACCCCTACAACTCCTGCCTCTGGAGCGGAGAAATACGCAGAAACACTGACACATACGGAAGCGAATGGTGGAGATACGAGCAGACGGCCTACTACACCGACGGGCTCCTGAAAACCGGCTATCTTCTTGACATCGAGGACTTTGTCCGCACCGCCGAAGACGGGATAAACTACACCCTCGCGCACACTGCTGACGACGGACGGCTCGGGCCGCACATCGACAAGACCGTGGCGGCGATGTGGCCTCTCTGCGTATATTTCAGAGTCCTGGAGGCATATTACGAAGCGACGGGAGACGAGAGAATCGTGGAGGCGCTTCACCGTCACTACCTCACCTACACCCCCGAGCAGGTGGAAACCTGGAGAGCCATCGTCAGCATCGAGGGACTGCTCTGGACCTACGGAAAGACAGGAGACAAGAGGCTTCTTGACCTTTGCGAAACGGCCTGGAACGCCGGCAAACACATAGACCTCACTCCGGAGGCCTGCAGGAGCGACAAAAAACTCTGGATGCACGGGGTGACCTGCTGCGAGGAACTCAAGCTTCCGGTGATGCTTTACGCCTACACCGGAAAAAAGGAATATCTCGACCTCGCCCTCAACGCCCAGAGAAAACTCGAGAGGGACGACCTGCTTCCTGACGGGGTCATCGCGAGCGCCGAGGCGCTGGTTGGAAGCGACAATGCCATCAACAGCCACGAGACCTGCGATATAGCCGACTACACCTGGGCGCTGGGATATTTCCTGATGGCGACCGGCGAGGGTAAATGGGCGGATATGATTGAAAAGGCGGTTTTCAACGCCTGCCCCGGAGCAGTCACCAAAGAGTTCGACGCCCTGCAGTACTTCTCTTCAGTCAACCAGGTCATCGCGACCGGGAACTCGAACCACAACAAATTTTTCCACGGTTCCACCTGGATGGCCTACAGACCCACCCACCAGACCGAATGCTGCTCGGGAAATGTGCACAGGATCATGCCGAACTATGTTGGCAGGATGTGGCTCCGGCAGGGCGCGGATTCCCTTGCGGCCGCTCTCTACGGTCCGTCACGCTTCAGCTTCACAACCTCGGAAGGCGAAGTCTGCAGCATAGAGGAGGACACCGCCTACCCGTTCGAGGGGGAGATACGCTTCCGTTTCAACACTGAGAAAGGAGCGCGGATCCCGTTTTCATTCAGGGTGCCGGGATGGGCGACTTCGGTCAGCGTAAGCCTGAACGGACGCGCTCTGAAAGGCGACTGGAAACGGGGGGAATTTTCGACCGTTGACCGCACATTCCGCGACGGGGACTGCCTGTCGCTCAACTTCGGAATGGAGCCTCAATGCATTCCTTTCCAGGATCAGGGTGTGTATTTCCAGAGAGGCCCGCTCGTTTACAGCTATGCCGTACCTCAGAAAAAAAGTGTGGACTCCGCCGTTTACGAAAATATGAACGGGAAAGTTCCGGAGTGCCCGGGATTCGAATGCTGGAGTTTCACCCCTGCCGGTGACTGGAACTATGCCTGGACGGGAAGAAGCGCCGGGGAGATAAAAATCATTGAAAATGATGGAGCGGCCGGGGAGACCCCGTGCGACGAAAATGATTCCGACGAAAGAATGAGCGGTTTCCCTTTTGAAAAGGGCAATGCTCCGGTTTATTTGCAAATTCCTGTGCGTCAGATAGAATGGAGTCTCGAAGAAGGCCGGTACACCCCGCGTCTGCCGGCACAGAAAGACATCCGCACAGTTTCCGACAGCACGGTTATGCTGACGCTCGTCCCTTACGGATGTACGGAGCTTCGCGTCACCGTTTTCCCTTCGCTTCTTATGCCGACAGTGAGGACCGGGGTGGACAGTCTCAGGATGACGCAGGTTGACGAAATGACAAATGTGCTTCCGGAGAGCCCTGTGAATCGGAACGTTACCGCAGAGGCGCAGAAGGACGGCGAAGAGAATTCCGAAAACGCGGGCGTTACCCAGACAGATGACACGCTTCGCGTCGCAAGGGGTGAAAATGCTGTCGCTCAGTTTGTTATCGATACTCCGGAGGATCTCCGGAACCTCCGTGCAACGGTTGAATTCACTTCCCGCGAAGGAAAAAAACTTGAAAAAGCAGTCCGTACAGGCTGGGTGCACTATGTCAGATCTTCGAATCACTACCGCCCCGGCGCTCCGGATTCGCTTCAGAGCGCGACCGGGCTCTACCCCGACCCGATAATCACGGATTCAGCAGAGAGTATCGCCGCAGGAGGCCGCGCGGTGCTTTGGGTGGATATTCCTGTGGGACAAGAAGTTAAAAGCGGAGATTACAGCGGAGTGGTGAGCGTCGGCGGAGAAAACTTCTTCGGAGAAAAAGTCAGCATTGAACATACTCTGAAAATCAAGGTCTATCCGGCAAGGATCGAAGGGCAGAGCCTTGATGTCACAAACTGGTTTTTCAGCGAGAAATTTTCATATATGAACGGCGGAGTGCAGCCGGAATACGGTTCTCCGGAGTACTGGGAATGTTTCGGAAACCTCGTCCGTACAGCTTCGGACTATGGGCAGAACACCTGGATCGTCTATGAAAGCCCGCGGCCGTACATCAACGCCGCAGGCGAACTTGACTTCGATTTCAGCAGGTTCGATGCCGAAGTGGAGTTTCTTCTTGAGAACGTGAATGTCCGCCGGATCGAAGGGAATCATATAGCGAACCGAGCCCACAACCGCTGGGCGGACCCGTTCTGGGCCTGGGCTTCGTGGATAGATTCAGACGGAAAACTTTGCTCCGAAAGATTTCCTGCCGATGACCCGAAGGTTAAGGAATATCTTCCGAAATATTTCACCGCACTTGAAAAACATCTCAAGTCCAAAAAACTCGCTGACGGAATAACCTGGTTTGACATATATCTCCAACACATTGCAGATGAGCCGGTTGACGAAAACAGGGAGACTTGGGAGGCTCTCGTCGCGGCGGCAAAGAAGGTCGTTCCGGATCTTAAGATAATCGAGGCTTACAGAGCTCACGGCTTCAACCCGGATCTTATCGACGTGCTGGTGCCGCAGCTTGACGAACTGGAGTGGCCTTCCTACGAAAACGTGCCTTCGGACAATGAATTATGGTTCTACACCTGTATGTACCCGAGGGCTTCGTATGCCAACCGCTATGTCACGCTTCCGCTGCTCAAGACCAGAGTTCTTCAGTGGATAAATTTCCGCTACGGGGCTACGGGCTTTCTGCACTGGGGTTTCAACTACTGGGGACAGAACGGCGACCCTTTAACGGACGTTTCGGCTCCGGTGAATGACTGGCCGGGAGGAGACGCCTACATCGTTTACCCGGGTTTCCGCAAAGTCTATCCGTCCATCCGCCTCGCCGCCCTAAGGGACGGAATCCGGGACTATGAACTTCTCCGTCTTGCCTCCCGCTACGACAGCGCCCGTGCGGAGGAAATCGCAGGCAAGATGGTGCGGGGGTACGACGACTACGAAAATTCAGTGGAAAGATTCCGCGCCCTGCGGCGCGAGCTTCTTGAAATCGCCTCCAAACTCTTTGAAAATGAGGGTTTTGGAGCAAGCATAAAGAAATATGAAGGATTCGATGTTCTCAGTCAGGAGGAAGGAAAGTCTCTCGGCTACTCTCCGGAGTCCGGCCTGAGGATAATCCACTCTGACGGTCTTGCATTCAAGGACCTCAACCGCAACGGCAGACTCGACCCCTACGAAGACTGGAGGCTTCCCGACAGGGAAAGGGCTGCGGACCTCGCCTCACAGATGAGCGCCGAACAGATTGCCGGGCTTATGCTCTATAGCCAGCATCAGGCCGTTCCGACGGATTCCGTGGGGTTCTGGTCTTCGACCTACAACGGGACGACTCTCGACAGAAGCCACCTCCCCCATTCGGCACTTTCCGACAAACAGATGCGCTTCCTCAGGGAAGACAACCTCAGGGCCGTGCTGGTCGTGAGAGTGGAAACGCCGCGGATTGCCGCCGAGTGGAACAACAACCTCCAGGCCTACACAGAGGCTCTTCCGCTGGGGATTCCAGTAAACATCAGTTCGGATCCGAGACACGAGACCCGGGCGTGGGCTGAGTTCAACGCCGGAGCGGGCGGACAGATTTCGCTCTGGCCGATTTCGCTTGGGCTTGGCGCGACCTTCGACCCGGCGACAGTCAGGCGTTTCGGCGAAATCGCATCACAGGAGTACAGGGCTATGGGAATCGCCACCGCCCTTTCCCCGCAGATTGACCTGGGGACAGAGCCGCGCTGGTGCCGGTTCGAAGGCACATTCGGCGAAGACCCGCACCTTACCGCAGCGCTCGGAAAAGCCTACATCGACGGATTCCAGACCTCAACGGGAGAGAAAGAAATCGCTGACGGATGGGGCTACGGAAGCGTGAACTGTATGGTCAAGCACTGGCCGGGCGGAGGTCCTGAAGAAGGCGGAAGGGACGCGCACTACTGCTACGGCAAGTACTGCGTCTATCCGGGCGGCAACTTCGAAGAACATCTCGTTCCGTTCCTTCAGGGAGCGTTCGCCCTCGACGGAAAAACAGCCAAAGCTTCAGCCGTAATGCCATATTACACAATTTCTTACGGTATAGATCCGAGCGGAGAGAACCGGGGAAACAACTTCAGCAGGTACATCGTGAGCGACCTTCTGCGCGACAAATACGGCTACGACGGGGTTGTCTGCACCGACTGGGCCATCACCCACGACTACCACAAGGTGGAGGAGGCAGAGGGAAAGTGCTGGGGTGTGGAGAAACTTTCAGAGGTTGAACGCCACTACGAAGCTCTCAAGGCCGGCGTGGATCAGTTCGGAGGGAACAACGACAAGGGTCCGGTGCTGGAGGCTTACGCGATGTGGGAAAAGGAATTCGGGAAAGATTCCGCAAGGGAGCGGTTCGAGAAATCCGCCGTGAGACTGCTTATGAATATGTTCCGCACCGGACTTTTCGAGAACCCGTATGCCGACCCGCAGGCGGCGGAGAAACTTGTCGGCTGCCCCGAGTTTATGAAGGAGGGCTTCGAGGCTCAGAAAGAATCAGTCGTGATGCTCAAAAACGCTGCCGCAAGATCCTGTGCATCAATTGAAGACGCTCTCAAGGGCAACGGCTCAGGGAAAGCCTCCAAGGGTAAAGCCACCCTGCCTCTGAAGGCCCGCAGCAAGGTTTATATTCCCGAAACTTCAGAGAGCGGGAGACTGGACAGAGAGCAAATTTCAAAGTTCTACGAAATTGTCTCCACCCCTGCCGAGGCTGACTGGGGTCTTGCAGTGATCGGCTGGCCGAGGGGCGGAGAAGGCTACAGCGTTGAAGACCGGAATGCCGGGGGCAACGGCTACACTCCGATAAGCCTGCAGTGGGGAGAATACACCGCCGCTGAGGCGCGGCCGCAGAGCATCGCAGGAGGCGACCCGCTTGAAAAATCCACCAACAGGAGTTACAGGGGGAAGACAGTTAAGGCATCCAACAGCGCCGATGCAGAAGCAGTTGTCCAGGCGAAAAAAGCGCTCGAGGAAAAACCGCTCGTCACTGTGGTCTATGCGGTGAAGCCGTTCGTTCCGGCGGAGATCGAGCCGTGGAGCGACGCTCTTCTGGTGGCGTTCAATGTTCAGTACCCCGCCGTTCTGGAAATCATC
>CAVEHG010000050.1:0-9516 GCA_963615405.1 bacterium
GTCCTGATTCAGACGGCTTCCCACAGCCATCCCCTCGAACAGTTCCGGCGCGGTGCTGAGGAACACCTTTCCGGACGGCGTGTAGAGCGTGATGTCCGAGCGTATGATCTTCCCGACCTCGGATATGCTGCCGTAAAACTGGGGGTTCTGAAGGTCTTCAATCGACTCGGCGTGGAGACAGCGCCTCTCAAGCAGAGCCTGCACCGTGTTGATCTTGTTCGACATCAGCCTGAGCATATTCCTTTCATTCCTGTCATAGACAAACACGACGCTGACCAGAGAGATTACCGTCAGCGTGAGCACCAGCGCCGCGATTATCAGCCAGTTGATCTTCGTACGCAGATAATTCTTCCCCGAAGGCCGCTGCCCCCTTTCCCGACGGATAATCCATATGACGAGGAAGGAAATCAGGAATATGAAAGAGAATGTCGTAAAATATGACGTCATCTTCCTTGTCGGGCGCGAAATCACCGTAAGTTCCTTCTCCCCCATCCGGGAGCAATAGTGATTATATCCCTTATATCTGAAAAAATCGTGTCCGTCGCCGCCGAACCTCAAAAGGGGTATATGGTCGGTCACCGTAGGATACGGATAGTCCCCGCGGCAGGACTGGAGGCGACCTTCGTAAAACTTCGCGTAGGAATAGTAGGTGGGGATTCCGGTTTCGGAAATTCCGGCTGTCCGGGGAAGAAGGCTGCGGTAGCCGTACAGATCAGTCTCACGGCTGTTGGAAATGCGGACCATCAGCCGGAGCAGTCCGCCGTCGCCGGAAGGATAGACAAATATTCCCACATAACCGTCTCTGCCCTCCCCGTTCTCGCAGTAAAAGAAATGTGAGCTTTCATTAATCGGAGATCCGAATGACACGACATCCTCCAGCGCCTTCATTCCGTCCCTGTCACCGTCCCTGATGACTGCCACGCCGACATCGTGCGACTGCGCGATCCTGCTCAGGAAAGCCTCCGACACACGGTTCTTTATCGGACGATCCGAATTCTTCATCGGTATGAGCGCGGAGATCACCGGGTCGTTGGCAATCGCATTCTCCACGCTGAGCATCTGGATCTCAAGTCCGAGGTCGCGGTCAATCGCGAGCCTGTCCGACCAGGTCCATATTTTTCTTTCTTCCTTGCGGAAACCGTAAACGGTCGATGTGGTTGTGAAATAGAGCGCACAGACAAGCGCGAATATCAGAGGCCACAGGGCCGAACGCGAATTGAAGGTTTTCCCGAAAATCTCATATATGACAATTTTCAGGCAGAACACCTGAAAGAGAGTCATTATCATCAGGAGGACGAAGGAGGCGAAGGTCAGGAAAGAGTAGAGAAAATTGCCGTTCCACCTGAAAAACTCCATCGAGAGGCTCGAATTGAAAATGACGCTCTTGTTCGCAATCTGGATGTAGGCGAACGCCCCGGCCATCAGGAGCAAGATCCCTATCCCGTACAGAATTGTGTCCCGCTTCGGATGTCTGCTCCCTCCCAGCTTTCTGAACGCCTTTTTGCGCAGAAGGAATGAAGTCAGCAGCAGCGCGAAAAAAAGGGTGTTTATGCACAGGAGCGCTCCAAGGGATGAAAACACGGGGCCGTCTGCATAGACCAGCGGGGAGAAAAGCGAATAGTCAATGGTCTCGCCCTGCAACGCCATAAGGTCGCGGGTGACTTTGAACACCGGTTTCCCCCAGACAGTCACCGGAGAGCCGCCGTCATCCGCGAGGGGAACTATATTATAGTCCCCGACAGCAAGATGGAGTTTCGGGTTTATCCCGTTACGTCCCCTCAGATGTCTCTCGACAAGTGTGTTCTTTATCTCAAGACCGGCAATCAGCAGGGTTTCGTCGTCCGGGGACACGGCTTTGACGAGATACCATTTCGGTCCCATATTTATGTAGCTCAACTCATCCCCCGCCTTGACGAGCGGAGACATAAGCCGGTTCGGGGAATTGGTCACCCGGGAGAATACGAGTCTTGAGGATATGTCGTCGTTGATTTCCGTGAACTGGTTGCACCACGACTGGAGGGAATCATTGACATAGCGATATATGACTATGTCCTGCGGGAGTCCCTCAAGATGCAGAAATTCGTCGTCAGGGACATCAGCCGCCTCCCGGATGAATTTGTCCATAAGGCGCACGCGACGTTCCACATTCCCTCCCACACGCAGAGCCGCGGCATCAGTGCTGTAGGGAACCGTCTTTATCCCGAGAAAGAGACCTATGACCAGCAGAAGCCCGAGCGTGAACACGAGCCAGAAAGTCCTGTTGCTGAGATGCACCTTTTTCATATGTCCGTTTCTTCGTCTGCACCCGTCCGATGGAATCCGGGGGACACCCCTCATTACCGTTCCGGAAGAGACTTACTTCATCTGTTTTTTTCGTACTTCCGGCGGTATTCCTCGAAGACTGCGGTTTCGCGCTGAATCTCGCGGATTTCAGCATCGAGCGCACGCCGTTTCTTCATCCGGAGTTTCTCAAGCTTTTTCTGCTCTTTTGCAGCCTCCTTCTCCTTTCTCAACCGCTCCTTTTCCTGCCATCTGGCTTCGCGTGCGGCATCTCTCTCCGCCCTCGCCGTTTCACGGGCGCTGCGGCGGGCTTCCCTTTTCGCCTTTTTCTGTGCCGCCTTCAGGGCCTTGGGATCAGAGGAAAGAGAATCGGCCGGACTGCATCCCGAAGCTGCAAGAGAGTCCGCCCCGGCAAGTTTCAGGGAATCGGCGGCGGCAAGCGAATCCCGCTCCGAGAGGCTGTCGCGGACGGCAAGACTGTCTTTTTGTGCCAGGCTGTCTCTGAGCGCGAGACTGTCCCGCAGGGCAAGGCTGTCCCTGCGCGCAAGAGAATCCGCAAGAGCGAGGGAATCCGCAAGGGCTTTCTTCTCCGCTTTCAGCCGCTCCCGCCGGAGCGCATCCTCGGCCGCCCGTACTTCCTGAAGGGAGTCGCGCACGGCAATCTCGCGGTAAATCCCCTTCATATAGCCCGGAAAATACCTGTTTGTATTTGAGAAACTTGCCTTCGGATGCGCAAGATAATCCGTGCGTTCCGGAGAACGGTATTCCGCATCAGTCACGGCGTGACGGTCGGCGGGACGGCGCTCAGGCTTCCAGTTGAATCCCTTGAGGGCGTGCTCCTCATCCTTGAGCTGGACGACAGGGTAAGCATCGCTCTTTGCCGTCTCATAATAATATATTTTCTGAATCGAGCCTTCGCTGAACGAAGCGGAGAGCATCTTGGAATCCGTCTTGTTGACAGTGGCGAGGGCGTCGTTCTCCCTTATGTAGAAAAGTGCCTGCGCACCTCCCAAAGCGTCGAAGCGCCTCAACCCTCCCCCGTTCTCGAAGAAGGCCATCATCTCAGCCGACTTGATCTGGTCATAATGGGTCGTGTCTTCCTGTATGGTTATGAAAGCGTCGGACATAAGGCTGGCGCGGTCCATCGCATTGTTTCTGATGACGACATAAATGCTGTCGGCGGCATACTGGCGCACGGTTTCCTGCCAGACCATCGGCTCGACATAGAGCCTCGCGAGAGAGTCAAGGTCGCTGTAGAGCAGCGAGTCGCAGACAATCTGGGCATCGCTGCGGAAAAGCCTTACGTTCTTCAGCGCCGTCATAAACCCGACCTTGGTCGAGTCGAGTTTCACGGCGGCGGCCGAATCCGGTTTCGCAGTCACTGCCGAGTCGAGTTTCGCGGTCACTGCCGAGTCGAGTTTCGCGGCCGCCAGACTGTCCCTGACCGAAAGGGAGTCGGTTCTTAACGCAAGCGAATCCAAAACTATTGATAACGAATCACTTACTGATAACAACGAGTCTCGCCCCTGCATAGCGGGTGAGTCTTGTTTCTCCGGAGGTAAATCCGTTTCTTGTGACAATGTCTTCAACGGGGTTTTCTCCACCTGAGGGGCACCTCCGTCCGGGGTATCCGCTGACGGCACATCTTTCTTTGCATTGCGCCTTGCCCTGATTTCCTCTGCGGCCTTCTTCGCGGCGTAGTTCGCATCATTTTCCACAGCCGCCTGATCGGCAGCCTTGGCGGCTTCTTCCGCGGCTTTCTTCCGGAACGTGCCCACGGCATCGGCTTCAAGGTTCTTGAGCCGCTCCGTCGACTGCGCAAGCGTCAGGGAATCAATCCGGAATTTCATAAGGGTGTAATAATCAATGTAATCAGCAGCCACATAGACAGTGTCAGCCTGCCCGCTGTCATTCTGGGTCTTTGCAATGATCGCCGGATTGCGACTCATACTTATCCGCGAGAGGCTGTCCCTGTATTCCGCCACTCCGGCCACCGCCGAGAGGTTCCTTGTGGTGTCGATAATCTGCACGTTCCCGAGCATCGTCACGTCATTCAGCGCCCGGTAGTAATAGACAGAGTCACACCACGCCTCCTCATCCTTGCTCATCAGATGGACATTCCGGTTGAAAAGGAATGTTTCCCTGTTCCTGTCGTACCATCCGGCATCTGCCGAAAGCATATTCTCCCCGTTCCACAGATCCGTCGCAGTTCCGAACTTCGCGAACGCCGTCTCGGAATCGTAATCCAGCTCGTTTGTCTTGACAAAAACGGTGTCCGAGAACATATTCACGTCATTCCGGAAGGTGAAAAGTTTCTTCCTGGAATCGTAACTTCCGTCGCGGCTCTCGATAATCTGACCGTCCTTGTCCCGCATCGCTCCCCCATTCATAAAAAGAGCCACGCTGTCCTTTGTGTTATAATCCAAATCCCGGGTTCTCAGGGTGTTGTTATCCTTGTCGGTGAGTTGCACGAGCGAGCCTCTGAACTGGGCGAGGTTCTCGTCGATGAGGTAGGTCAGTTTGTCTCCGGTCAGAACCGTCTCCTCCTGAAGAATCTGGACATTGCCGATGGCATCGATATATTTCGCATCGACATTCCAGAAGGCCGTGTCGCAGAGAAGATAGGTGTTGTTGTGGAAAAACCTCGCCGGTCCGATGACTTTCCTGTACGCGTTTCCTTCGACATCGACCACCTGCGCGGACTGGGAACTGATGAGCACCACAAGGCTGTCGCTGTCCCCCTGCTCCTGCGCGGCGGCCTGGCAGGGGAAAATTTCGGAGAGCACGGCGCAAGAGAGAAGGATGCGCCAGCACAACCGCATATTTCCGAAAATTTTTCTCATCGGCAACATTTCCTTTTCACTGTCAGAGAGACAGTTGCCAGGATCTTCTTCGTTTTCTCCGTCAGTCTTTCCTTATTTTTTCCGAAAGGCCCTCGTGGTCAAATTCACAGTCAGCGAAAATCGGATCTATGGTTATGTAGGTCGTGGCAATCTTCTCGTTGAGAAACTTCTCAATCGCCTCCATCGAAAGCTTGTTCTTCGCGGAACTGAGCATCAGGTCGTAGTCATTGTCGAAGGAAGCCGGATGGGAAGGGATTATCTTGTCTACCCTGATTATTTTGTAGACGAGCAGTCCGTCGCGGCCCTCGTTGTCAAGAGACTCGACCGGTTCGGAAATTTCGCCCTCCGCGAGGTCTTTTATCGCATTGTAGTCAGCCGGTTTGAGCTGATCCTTCTCGAAATAGGAAGAGCCGGTGTTCGGATCCGACATCTGTCCGCCGTTGGTTCTGGTCGCCGGATCCTGCGACCAGAAACGGGCGGCCATATCGAAACTTACATTGCCGCTCTGAATCTCGGTTCTCAG
This sequence comes from bacterium, assembly GCA_963615405.1. Taxonomy (GTDB): domain Bacteria; phylum Bacteroidota; class Bacteroidia; order Bacteroidales; family UBA932; genus Cryptobacteroides. The sequence continues at coordinate 5,647 of CAVEHG010000050.1, forward strand.
GCTGTCCAGCGTCCGGAACGCCTTTTCCTGGTCGTCAATGGTATATTCCGGCTTGATGAGGATGTGCCTTGCGTTGAACTGGTCCCCTTTCTTCTCCAGAACTTCGATGAGGTGAAAACCGTCAGGAGTCTCGACAATCTGCGAAACTATGCCAGGCTTGAGCGACATCGCCGCATCGGAAAACGCCGACCAGAAGATTGACTTGGACGCCATTCCGATTTCGCCTCCGCGCCGTGCGCTGTTCGGGTCCTGTGAATAGATGCGCGCAAGAGTGGAAAATTTCTCCCCTTTCATTATTCTCTCACGCAGGGCGAGCAACTTCTCCTTTACCGCAAGAGCGGCGGCCTCCCTGTCCGGATAGACGCAGATCTGGCTCAGACGGTACTTGTCAGGAACCATAGGCAGGTCTTCGGAGTCGGTCTCATTGATAAACTTTTCAACATCGTAGGGAGTCAGTTCGGGAATCGAAGAAGCGACCTTCTGCTGCATCTGCTGCATAAGGCTCTGATCCTGAAAGGTTTTGCGCCATTCCTGACGCAGCTTGTATATCGGTTTTCCGAAGTATTTCTCGAAGTTCTCGTCTCCTCCGAGTTTGAAGCGGAGGTCGTCAATACGGGATGACAGTTCGCTCTCGACCATATCGTTGTTCACGGTCAGTGAGTCCACCCTGGCCTGCATGAGAAAAATCTTCGATTCGATCATCCTTTCCAGCAGCTCGCAGCGCATATTCCTGTCGGAAAGCATTCCGTTCGCCTTCATCATCTTCACCTCATCTTCGAGCGTGGAAATCTTTATCATTTCCTCACCGACGACGGCAACTGACTTGTCTATCACTCCGTCCTGATATTTCTGGGCGTGAAGCGCCGCCGGCAACAGAAGCGCGGCTGTACACAAAAGGCATATTTTTCTCATTGTTCCGAAAAGTTGCTAATAAATTTCAAAATTTCTGTTTTCGCGGGCCTGTTCAAGCAAGTCCTGTTCCAGAGCGGAGACCAGCTCCCGTTTTCTTATGCTCAGCAGGATGTCGCAGATGACCGGAGCGGCGTATTCAATCGGAGCCTGGCTGCCGACGGGGGCGAACTCGCGGAGATAGGCAAGGTGGAGCAGCCCGGTGTCGCCGCTATACTCGATCCAGTCGCCGTTGCGGTAAGCCATCAGGGCGGCATAGTCGATGCCGAACTCCCTTGCGAGCACCGTCATATCAATCCACTTCCCTCCGAAATTCTCGTATTTTATCGCAGATGACCACGCCAGCGAGTCTGTGAACTGCATCTGCGCAACATCGTCGGAAACGATGCTGCTGCGGAAATCCTTGAGCGCCGGAGAGTCCGGGGCTATGCAGAGAAAGTCGGCCTTCACGACAGGAACCTGAAGCCTGAACTTGTCAGGATGCTGCCGGTAGTAGTCTTCAATCTGGTCTTCCGTAACGCAAGTGTCGAGTCTGTCATTCACATAACGCTGCTCGTAGCGGTACTTGAGCAGCGACTTGCGATAGTCGTCCAGCTCCCTGGAGACATCAAGTTCCGCCTTGGAAAGCTGCTGTTCGGCGACCTCCTGAAAAATGATGTCCGAGGCCCAGGTGTTTATGTATTGCCGGGCGAGGCGGGTGCTGTCATCGGCTGAAAGGCCTCCTGGGAGAGCCTTGTCGAGGTCGCTCCTGTAGAGCCGTGTCTTTCCGACCGAAGCGACCACCTCGCCGGACATGACCCGTTCCACCCATTCGCAGGCCGTCAGCGAAAGCACGAGCGCACATAGCGGGAGTATCCGGTGTTTCATAAACATTCAAATTTCGTATAGCCCCATCCGGGACTTCAGGGAATATTCACATAAAACAATAACGGGCAAAGATAATCATTTTCTTTCCACGGCGCAATATTTGCGTCACTGATACGCCGGCTACCCGGCAAGCGTCCCGGCCATCCGGTCGGCGTTACGCTTGCCCGCAACGATTACACACAAAGATTATGAGCTTAAGGACACGATTCAAGAGTCTCGGACTGCTTTCTGCGGTCGTGGCGCTGTGCTGCGGAAACATCTCCGCGCAGAGCGTCATTCCTGCGTCAATGGGCGGCAGCGACGGATTTGACGTCTTCGTGCCCATAGCCCGCTACCTCGGGAACGGAGACGCGGAAAAATTGTCCGCGTGGTTCTCGAACAATATTGAAATCACAATACTCGGCGAATCCAACACCTGCTCACGGCCGCAGGCACGCCAGATTCTCAAGTCGTTCTACACTTCCTACACCCCGAGGTCGTTTGAACTCACCCACAAGGCATCACAGGGAAATGTGAAATACGCCATCGGCAACCTGAAGGCCGGAGGGGAAACTTTCATAGTCACGGTCTTTCTGTGCATGAAGGACGACTGCTACGACATCCACCAGCTGAAAATCGAACGCCTCTGAGACGGGCGAAAAAACAAGCAGTTGAGAGACAAGGCCATAACACTCTCCCAAAAATATCCATTTGTAGTGATAACCGGACCAAGACAGTCCGGAAAGACAACCTTGGCTAAAACAGACGCAGATGAACACCCACTATCTTCGCGGCAATCTGTCCGAGAATATGGTCATCTCGTTGCTACCGGACGCACTGAGCGCCCTACGCTGCGATATGAATATTTCCGGGCATCCGCCGGAGTGTCCAGACTGTAGTTTTGTGAGAAATAGACATAATACGCATCTTCGTGATCAGCCACATCTATCTCCACACCGCCACTCGTTGTCTCTGTTCCTTCTCTATCGTATGCCGTACTGGACCAATAATCCCCCTGCGTACCTTTGTAGCTGAATTGTCCATTATAATTATAATGCCCTGCAAGCGGAAGGAATATGTACTTGTCTGTTTGTTTTTTATTGCAGATTTTGTAGCCGTTCAAATTATCAACTTGCTGATAACTCTCCACCCAAGTCCAGCTGAGGACATCCTGGTTGTAAAGTGACAGCAGTTCGTCGATGGTCGGGATGCGGAATTTTGCCCCCCAGTTCTTTGTAGCAGCATCGTGCTCCGAGGTCAGGTTCTTCCCTTCCCAATCCACTCCGTTTTGTGAACAATTGTCCGTTCCGACCCGACCCGTTTCGCAGGAAGCGGTCTCTCCCCACATAAAATGCGAACCGAAGTCCACTTCATTAAGGCAACCGATGTTGCAGGATGCCCAGAGAAGCTTGTCGTAAGGAGCGGGAAGTCCGAGGTCAATCATAATCTGTCCGTCCACAAGGTAGCGGCCTTCGACATACTTTCCCGGAGTAATGTTGCGCGGGACAATGGCGCGGCGCTTCACCGTAAGGGATTTTATGCCCGTGGAGTAGGAGTAACCTTCATTGTCTTTCTCGTAGCCTATGTGAACGAGGATGTTGTAGGTACCCACCGGAATCGGGAGGTAGAAGACTCCCGGGTCACCCGCAGTCGCGCCGCTGTAGTAGAAAGTGACGTGGTTAGACTTTGCGGAATCGACATAAGGGGAGGCATTTGTGTAAATGCGCGGCTCAGTTTCAGTGAGGTCCGCCGCAAAGTCACCTGAAATCTGGCGGTCTGCTGTCACAGAAACATAGCCGGAGGAGGCAGGAAGCTTATTCACCTTGATGCAGAGCAGTCCGCCCGCGTGACGGAAATTCACCGCGTATTTTCCCGCATCATTTTTATATATTTTTCCGTATAGAGGAACATTGCAACCGCTGGAGCCGGAAAAATAATCCTTGTCGACCGATGTGTAGGTGTATTCAGAAGGAAGATTGAAAATGATATTACCGGTTTCATCGGAAATTCCGGTATTTTCATTATAGGGATAGACGGCATAATCGCCAAGAGTTCCGGAGATTTCGCCGGTAAATACAGCAGAGGAGCTCTCCGAGTGCTCCACATCGAAACTGA
>CAVEHG010000051.1:0-5601 GCA_963615405.1 bacterium
CGGTACAGGTCTGTTCAGCGGCCGTCTGCCTCTTGTGTTCTTCACGAATATGCCTACGAATGCAGGTATGGTCCAGAACGTCGCTTCCATCACCACGACTTACGATGACAAGAACAACGCCACTCCGGATCCGCTTCTCGAAAACTTCAAGGGCGGTATGATAACCAATGTCTCCGACCTTCTCAAGAAGATGAACGAACTTGATCCGAAGAAGTTCCCGACCACAATCACTCCGGAGGACGGCGTCGCCCCTTCCGAGATTCAGGCTGTGGATCCTAAGTTCAAGATGCCTCAGGTCTGGAAGACTTCTGTGGCTCTCGACTATAATTTCCCGACTTCATTCCCTATGAGCCTCGGCGGCGAGTTCATCTTCAACAAGACTGTGAATGCAGTTTGCCTCACGGACTACAATGTGAAGCCGGTCGAGGGATTCGCAAGGTTCAACGGCCCGGACAACCGCCCGATTTATCCTTCAGATTTCCGCTACACCAAGACCAACGCGTTCGTGCTCACCAACACCAACAAGGGTTACGGCTACTCTGCAAACGCGACGTTCAGCATCAGCCCGGTCAAGGGACTTGACATCACTGCATCATACACCCACGTCGTTTCAAAGGAAGTTACCGGAATGCCTGGTTCAAACGCATCTTCAGCGTTCACCTACATCCCGACTGTCAACGGTCCTAACTACGCAACTCTCCACAACTCCATCTACACGACTCCGGACCGCGCGTTCGTGAACCTTTCCTACAGGGACAAGGCTGACAACACCTTCGGCATCTTCTACGAGGCATGGAGAGGAGGCTACAACTACTCCTATATGCTCACCAACGATATGAACGGTGACAACTACAGCTACGATTCGCTCTACATCCCTACCGACGAGGAGGTTGCGAACAACGAGTTCCGCTTCGTTTCCGACAGTGACCGCGACAGGTTTATGGACTATGTCCACAAGGACAAGTACCTCAGCAAGCACCAGGGCGAATATGCCGAGGCCTACAGCGTCTATTCTCCTTGGGTTCACAGGATCGACTTCCACTATGCCCACGACTTCAAGATCAGGATCGGCAAGTCTGTGAACACCCTCCAGCTCAACTTTGACCTTAAGAACCTCGCCAACATCTTCAACTCAAGGTACGGCGTAATGAAGCAGATGAACCAGGACTATGCCGACACCAACAACGCTGCACGTATCCTCAAGTATACCGGCGTCGACGCAGAAGGCTATCCTGTATATTCAACTCCTGAGGCAGTCAGCGGAAGCACCCAGATCTGGAATCCGGTCGTTTCAATCGGTCAGTGCTGGTACGCTCAGGTGGGAATCAAATATATGTTTAACTAATTCAGAATCCGATTAAGATGAAAACAAGATATTTTTTAACAGTTGCTCTTTCTTGCCTGTTGATGGCGGTCGGATGTCAGAAGGACCAGCCTGCAGAGACACTCTCGAGCATCAAGCTCTCCGAGTCCTACGTCGCGCTTCCGACGGAAGGGGGAAGCGTAGAAGTTACTCTCAGCGCTGAAGATGACTGGGAACTCGCGTCCTGCTCACGCTGGATTACCCCGTCCGTAAAGGAAGGCTCCTCCGGCGAAGCGACCATATCTTTCTCGGTTCTCCAGACATTCAAGTCCCGCGCCGGCGAGGCTAAGATCGTCTGCGGAAACGACACTCAGTACATCAAGTTCCAGCAGTATTTCGCCGAGGCTTCCGGAGACCACGTTTATCACAGGGTCAACAAGGTGACTGCCGGCAAGGCCTACCTCATCGTCTATTACAACGAGGCGAAGGGCGGCTGGCTCGCGCAGACTCCAAACACCGACGGTTCCTCTTCATACTCCTATCCGACCGTAAGGAATGTCTCTGCGGCAATGTCCGATGAGAACAAGACCATTACGCTTGCCGACCAGGACAACTCTTACATTTTTGTCGCAGACAAGGATGCCTTCAAGATCAAGCAGATGGCCGACAACCGTTATGTTTACAAGAGCGGTTCTTATGCCTCATTCAATGTGACTGATGATGACAACACTGCAGTTGCGTGGACGGTAAGCTTCACCGGGGACGGTCACGCGAAAATCGAGAAAGGCGGCACCTGGTTCGAGTACTCCGAGAGCTACGGCACCTGCCAGATCGGCGATAGCGACAGCATTCCATACCTCTACGAGGACGAGCAGGAGCCGAGAGCCGAGGAGCTCAAGTGGAATCCTGTGACGATTTCCAAAGCGACTGCGAAGACCGCTTCCGTTGCAGCTTCCTATGTTTACGGTGGTATCGAGCCGCTTGACGGCGCCGGATTTATCCTCAAAAAGGGTAAGTCTTCCAAGAAGATAGAGGTTTTCGTTCCAAAGGACGGCAAGCTTTCATTCGACTTCACGGAAGGAACTGAGGAAGGAGCGGTTGCCCTTGAACCTGAGACGGACTACACCATCTCCGCATATCTTGAGTACGAGGGCTCTGTTCACGAGTCTGCCGCTCTTGAGTTCACCACTCTCGGAACAGAAGTGACCACACTCACGGTCGCTGAACTTGCAAAATATATCAAAGACACCAAGGGAGAGAAGACTCTCAGCCTTGCCGGAAACTATGTTGAAGGCATCGTCACTGCAATCAACGCGGACAACAACCTCTACAAGAGCATCACGGTTGAGGACGGCACCGGCAAAGCCGGCTCAGGAATTCTCTGCTACGGCAACAAGTTCCAGGAAGGCTTTAAGGCAGGAGACAAAGTTAAGATCAGTCTTCTCGACGCAGTCTGCGGCGTGAACAACGGAATGTATCAGATTACAGACGGTACAATTGAGGTTGTTGAGTCCGGCAAGGAGTTCACGATCCCTGAGATTGAGGCCGCTGACATTGCGAAATATGCGGGAATGTATGTTACCGTGAAGAATGTCACCCCTGACGGAATTGCAATTGCGTCTGTCTGGAATAACGGCAAGTCAAGCAATGCTGTGGTTAATTTCAAAGCCGTCGAGGGCGGAGCGAAGTTCACTGTAAGCACCTACAAGACCTGCTCCTGGGCGAAGAATGTTATCGGAACGACAGCCAAGGGCAACATCAGGGGCGTCGCAAAGACCAACAACGGAGCTCCTGTGATTTGGCCGAACGTTGCCGCTGATGTCGCAGCATTTGCCAATACCACAGATCCGATAATCACCAGTGTTGACCCGACCGTGCTCACTTGGAAGGACAGCGAGACCGGAGCCAAGACAATCACCGTCAAGGGAGACAACCTCAAGACGGTCGGAGTCTCCTGCTCTGATCCTCACTTTGCGGTGACAGTTTCCGGTCTGACAGTGAAAGTGGCGCCGGTTGCAGCCAATGATGGCACTGAAGCCATCACGGCGACGCTTGTCATCTCAACAGTCGGAGGCAACAGCGTGGAGGTCGCTCTGAGTCACGAGGCCGGGATTCTTCCGGGTCAGAAGAAGGTTACAATCCTTGTTGACGGATTCCCGACAGCATATCCGAAAGCCGAGTCTGAGATTACTGTCAGCGAATTCCCGTTCCTGTACACATACATCGCAAACTATGGCAATGGAATTCAGCTTCAGGGCAAAAAGTCAACTTATATCGCGAACAAAACTGCTCTCGGTAAAAAGATAGTTTCTGTCGAAGTGGTGGGCTATTCCGGAAAGACTTGGTATCCAGACAATGTAACGCTCTATGCCGGAACTTCCGCAAAGCCGGCGTCAGGTAAGATTACCCCTGTTTCTGATCCGGACAACAAGAAGTTGACTTATGACCTCTCGGCTGGAACATACACGTTCTTCTGTCTGATGAATACATCCAACTATGGAGTATATCTTGACAGCGTGACAATAATTTACGAAGAATAATACGATCTTCAATATGCAAAAAAGAGGATGACCAAAAAGTCATCCTCTTTTTTTAGACCCCTCCCGTCCCCTCGAAGGGGAAGTCGTGCTTCGTGCGCACTAACGCACAAGGCCCCCGCTTCGCTGTTCTTCGCACGGCGCTTGAGCGCCTTAAAGACCCCTCCCGTCCCCTCGAAGGGGAAGTCGTGCTTCGTGCGCCTGTGTTTTAGACCCCTCCCGTCCCCTCGAAGGGGAAGTCGTGCTTCGTGCGCACTAACGCACAAGGCCTTACGCTTCGCTGTTCTACGCACGGCGCTTGAGCGCCTTTTAGACCCCTCCCGTCCCCTCGAAGGGGAAGTCGCGCTTGTGCGACTTCCCGAGTAGATTCCTATCGGGTTTCTTTGGGGGATTTGGAAGAAAGGGCGAAAAGCACGGAGATGACGATGGCGACGATGGAAAGGGATATGAAGATGTACTCGGACCTCATTGCCGCTTCAATCCCGTCAAAGCGTTTGAATATCGCTCCCACAGCGACCGGAACTGTCATAAGGCCGATGTTCTGAATCCAGTAGATCAGAGAGTAGGCGGTACCGAGATTCTTCTCTGGGACAATTTTCGGCACCGAAGGCCACATTGCGGCAGGAAGCAGCGAATAACCGATTCCGAGAATGCCTATGGCCATATAGCCCAGAAAACTGCTGCTGACGGTCTCGCCCCCGAGCGTGACTGAAGCAGGAGCGAATGCAATCATAAGGTGGGCGATGAAGACCAGGACAGCCCCTGAAATCATCCAGCGCGGTCCGTGCCCGACCTTGTCGACCAGAAGTCCGAAAAGAGGGGCGAACACCACTGTGAAGAAAGGTATCATCGACACCATCACGCTCGCAGCCTCCGGAGCGATTCCGAAGCGCGGAATAAGGATGGATGTGGCGAATTTCTTGAACGAGATGATGCAGCAGTAGAAGAAGACGCACAGCAGCGCAATCATCACAAAGCGCCCGTTCCCGAGAATCCTGAATATGTCCGAGAACCGGAACTTGTCGTCCTTTTCGGAGCCTTTCTTGTCAGAGCCCTTTTCTCCGGCAGCAGCTCCGCATTCTCCGTCGTCAGCGTCTTTAACGCCGTCCGTTTTTACCTCCGCCCTCCCGCGGCTCTCCGCCGTCCCGCGGTCAAATCTTGCGTCCATTGCGACAAACACTGCCCAGAGCACGCAGCCGAGCATCAGAAGGATGAGCCCCGCAAGCGCCGGACGGTTGGTCTCTGCCAGAGTGTAAATCTCTCCCTGGGCGTGTCCCGCAATCAAAACCGGAGAAAGAAGAAGCGCCGCCGCAGTGCCGAGCCGTGCAATGGCAAGCTGCAGCCCCATCGCGAGAGCCATCGGGCCGTCCTTGAACCATTTAGCGATGGAACGGGTCACTGCAACTCCTGCGATCTCCGACCCGAGTCCGAAAAGCATGCAGCCGATGTAGGCTATCGTGAGCGAAACATTCGGCGCAAGCCCGGCGGAAATCGCGGCTGTCACCAGAGCCGCTCCTCCGGCCATCATCCCGACGAAAATGGATCCGGTCACCCTCACGCCCCATTTGTCGAGCAGCATCCCGCAGAAAATCAGCCCTCCCCAGACACACAGGAACGAATAGCCTCCGGCATAGAACCCATAGTCCGCCGAATCCCACCCGAGTTCCAGCAGCTCCGGGTGACTGAACAGCTGGGACACTGACGAAAACATATCGTCAAAGAAGTAGGACGCGAACATCGGCACCACCAGCAATGCCAGCG
>CAVEHG010000051.1:5631-9501 GCA_963615405.1 bacterium
GACGAAAACATATCGTCAAAGAAATAGGACGCGAACATCGGCACCACCAGCAATGCCAGCGCCACCCACTTCGATGCTTTGTATTTCATTTAAGAAGATTTAAGTTTCGCCCGACACCGGAGCAACCTTTCGGTTGTGAGGATTCGGGCAAGCCGCATAACGCCGCAGATGTCCCTTTATTTGGATTTTTCTACATTAGGTTTTTCGAGTCCATATCCCTTCTTCCTGTCCTCAACCTTGAGCCAGACCGCAAACACGAACGCCAGCACACCGAATGACGAGAAGATGATCATAGGCCAGAAATACCCGCCTGTGGCGTTGAGCACATTGCCGATGAGCAGCGGAACGAGGCAGAGCCCGATGTTCTGAACCCAGAAAATCACGCAGTATGCCGAACCGAGAATCTTCTCATCGATGATTTTCGGAACGGAAGGCCAGAGCGCCGCCGGAACGAGGGAGAAAGAGACTCCGAGCGTAAGAATCAGCGCGAGAGCGAGTCCCCTGGACGGAAATACCGGGAGGAGGAAGGCGAAGCACAGATGGCAGGCAATCATAATGACTGCGCCGAGCATAAGCATCGACGCCCCCTTGCCCTTGAAGTCAAGGAACGCTCCGAGGAACGGAGTGAGAACCATCGCAAGGACAGGAAATACGCTGAAAAGCTGCGCCGCGGTCGCCGAATCCACATTGAGGGTCTGTTCAAGGAAGTTCGGCGCGTATCTCTGGAATGGGAAGATTGCGCTGTAGTAAAGAACGCAGAGAAGGGCGACAATCCAGAACATTTTGCTGGTGAAGATCTTGCCGAGATCCCTGATGTGGAACTCGTCCTCTGCTGAGTGTTCCTCGGTGGCCTCTCCGGCAGCAGTGAGCTGCGCGTCGAACTTGCGATCCATAATCGTGAAGACGAAGTAGTTGATAAGACCCACAAAGAGGAGCGCGGTGCAGAATCCCAGCGGAGCGAGCACCGGAGCGTCATTGAACTTGCCTGAAATTATCGGGGAGATCCACATCACAGCGAACACTCCGAGACGGGCGATTGCCATCTCAAGTCCCATGGCGAGCGCCATCTCCTTGCCTTTGAACCACTTGGCGAGCACCTTTGAAACCGTTGTGCCGGCCATCTCGCATCCGCACCCGAAGATCATAAATCCGAGGCAGGCCATCTTCGCGCTGCCCGGGAGCGCCACCCACCAGCTGTCGAGCCACGCGCAGAACGCCGTGCCCTGGAACCAGCTTGAAATTCCGATGAATTTGATCGACGCGCCGACGACCATAAGCCCGGATGAGAGAAGTCCCGTGAACCGAACCCCCATCTTGTCGAGGATGATTCCCGCGAAAATGAGGAACAGGCAGAACACATTCAGGAAATATTCCGAAGCCGCATAGGTCCCGAACACGCTGCTGTCCCATCCGAGGCCTCCTTCGGCGACACTTTTTTCGATTGTGGACTTCAGCGGTGACATCACATCGACGAACATGTAGGCGAAGAACATCATCGACGCCACGAGAATCAGAACGGCCCACCGGGCTATCGGGTTGTCGTTCATCAGTTTGTAAACTTTTTGCATATCTGTTGTATTATTGTTTGTCCGGGTCGTTTTCCCCGGAGCCGGGTGCGTTGGCATATTCCCGACTCATTTTAGGGACGAAAAAACTCTGCAATTTAGGAATTTGTTCGTAACTTGCGAAACTTTCAGCGAACAATTTTCGCCGTGAAGCCCGCAGGAAATGCTTGAGAATATAAATTCGCCTCAGGATATAAAGAAACTCGATCTTCCGCAGCTTGAACAGCTCTGCGCGGAGGTCAGAGACTATATGATTGAATGCTGCTCCGTGAACCCCGGACATCTCGGGTCCAGTCTCGGAGCAGTGGAGCTCATCGTCGGGCTTCACGCGGTCTATGATACGCCTCACGACAAGATTGTCTTTGATGTGGGACATCAGGCGTACGCGCACAAGATTCTCACCGGCAGACGCGAAGCCTTCCGCAACAACCGCCGCAAAGACGGCATCAGCGGTTTCCCGAAGATTGACGAAAGCCCTTACGACGCATTCGGGGTGGGACATTCCTCGACCTCGATTTCCGCAGCCCTCGGCCTTGCGGTCGCCTCGCGGCTCCGGGGCGATGACGAGAAGATTGTTGCCGTGATCGGGGATGGCGCATTGACCGGCGGGCTTGCCTATGAGGGGCTGAACAATGCCGGAGCGAGCAAGGCGGATCTGCTTGTCATAGTGAACGACAACAATTTCTCCATTGACAAGAACCTCGGAGCGATGCACGAGCATCTTCTGAACCTGACGACCAACGCGACCTACAACCGCATCAAGACCCACATCTGGAACGCGATAGGGGAGAACGGACTCCGCAAGACTCTGAGACACTGGATTTCGAACGCAAAACATTCCATAATCAGGAAATCCGGCGGTGACGTGTTCGAGTCTCTCGGTTTCCGTTACTTCGGTCCGATTGACGGCAACGACATAGGGCAGGTCGTCACGACTCTCAGGAAAATCCGCGACCTCGGAGGCCCCCGTGTCCTGCACGTCATTACCAAGAAAGGCAAGGGATATGCTCCAGCGGAGAAGCAGCAGGCCATCTGGCACGCTCCCGGGCTGTTCGACCCGGAGACCGGTGAACGCGTTCCGAAAAAAGGCGGAGCGAGCCGCTATCAGGATGTCTTCGGGGCGACTCTTCTTGAACTCGCCGAAAAGAATCCGGCGGTTGTCGGCATCACCCCTGCGATGGCTTCCGGGTGCGGAATGAACCTTTTCGCTGAGAAAATGCCGGAGCGTTTTTTTGACGTGGGAATCGCGGAGGAGCATGCCGTCACTTTTTCCGCAGGTCTTGCCGCGGGAGGCCTCCGTCCGTTCTGCGACATTTACTCTTCTTTCTCCCAGCGGGCCTACGACCAGATCATACACGATGTCGCTCTCCAGAACCTGCCGGTCGTGATCTGCCTCGACCGCGCCGGACTTGTCGGAGAAGACGGGGCTACCCACAACGGATGCTACGACATCTCCGCCTACCGTTCAGTCCCCAATGTCGTGATAGCCGTTCCTGCGGACGAAATGGAACTGAAGAATATGATGTTCACGGCATCGAAGGCCGAAGGAGGTCCGTTCATAATCCGCTATCCGAGGGGCTGCGGGGAGAATGTACCGTGGAAAGACCGTACCTGCGAACTGCTGGAGCCGGGGCTCGGGGCGAGGGTCATCGATGGCCACGGCATAGCCATAATTGCAGCCGGTCCTTCCCTGTATCGGGCGAAGGAGGCTGCGGAGAAATTTTCCGAATTGCAGGGCTATTCTCCGTCCCTGTATAATATAAGGTATATAAAGCCGATCGACTTCGCTCTCTTGCAAGAGGCCTGCACGGGGCACCGCACTGTTGTCACGGTAGAGGACGGGTGTGTCGCCGGCGGTCTGTTCGGAGCCGTTTCCGAATATGTGGCGGGGAACGGTCTCGACGTGAAGGTCTGCGGCCTAGGAATTCCGGACAGGTTCATCCAGCAGGCGAGCCAGGCGGAGCAGAGGGAATCGTGCGGGCTATCATCGGGGCGGATTCTTGAAACGCTGCTGAGCCTTGCACCGGAACTCCTCTCCTGACGAACACCTCTCCTGACGAAAATCTTATGGGCGAAAATCCTTCGGGCCGAAAGGTCGCTGCGGTTTTCGTATCGCCTCTGAGTCTTTGATCCCATCGTTTTATTCACCCCTTCTCCGTCACTCTCCTGTTTTTTGGAGAAAAAGAACAAAAAGTTTTGGAGAATCAGAATTATTGCCTATCTTTGCAATCCTTTTCGAGGGAATAGGCCTTTGCCGATGTAGCTCAGTTGGCTAGAGCACGTGATTTGTAATCTCGGGGTCGTG
>CAVEHG010000052.1:0-9326 GCA_963615405.1 bacterium
TGGTGATGGTCTTCGTTGTGTTGTCCACAGTGAAGCCCTCGCCGGCGTTAAGGCCTTTGATCTGAATCTTGGAAGCGTCAACGATCGGGAATGCGTTTGAAGAGAATGTTACGGTGTACCTCACTTCAGCGTTTGCGTGATCCCTGAAACGGAAGACAGGGGTTTCCTGAAGGTTCACACCTTCGAGAGTCTGCGGATAGACACAGGTCCAGCCGTCGTTGAGCTCGAGTGTAATGTTGCAGGAAGAGAAGTCTTCGGCGTTGTTGAAGGTGAATTTGATGGTCTTGTCGGCCGTGGCAACGACTCCCTCGACGGTCTCCTCACCGCTTGTCACTGAAATGGACTTCACCGGATTCTCCGAATAGACAATCTCGGGTTCCTTGTTGCAGGAAACGGCCGCAAGAAGTGCGAGCCCTCCCAAAAGAATAAGTGATTTTTTCATAAAAGAATTGCTAATTAAGTGGTTTATAGTGATTTATGATTTTTTGCCATTAGTTTCGGTGATTCGGCATCCAAGGCAACGCCCCCGGGGACACCGATTCACAAGCGCTAAATTACGAACCCCCGATTCCGCAAAGGGGTAATTTTATACGAAAAATTCTCCCCACAGGACCATACCGAAGTTTATTTGCCTTCCAGGAGTTCAAGCAGGGCTTTGCGCTGGGCGCGGAAGAAGCTGACATCCTGGGTGTAGGTGTAGGCGTCGGTGGCGACGGACCGGCAGATGGCCTGAGCCTCTGACGGGGACTTCTGTTCGGCAAGGCGGAAGAGCTCGTAGTCACGGATCCCGTCCCTCATCGCACAGAGGCGGATGGACGGATAGACCTTGCCGTCGCCCGGCCAGATTATCCACATATCGCCGTCAGGATAGTTTCCTCCGGCGTCCAGCCACGGCTCGTCCTCGTTCTTCGCACCGTGCCAGTAGTTCAGACCCCAGTGAAGGAAACCTGTGGCGTTGTAGCGGAAATTGAGCCAGTGAACAAGACGGGTCTGGATGAGCGGGATGCGGATGAAGCGGTTCATCCCCTCGCCCTGCGGAGCCATAGCGTGGTAAATCCAGCGGGTCTGGGACGAAGTCCACGGATAGCCCTCCTCGCCTTTCAGATACATAATCCCGGGGCAAGGTACATCCAGGCTCTCGGACTTCACTTTGAGAGTGTTGAGAGGGTCCATAATCTTTATCTTCGGAGCTCCCTTCCTCACATACGCGGCAAGGCAGTCATAGGATGACGCCTGATTGTCCTGAGGCTCGTCATAGAGGGTCTGAAGATAGACGTCTATGTATTTTCTTCCGTCAGGAAGAGTGTTGGACTCGAGATATTTCTGAAGGGCCGCGAAATAGCGGGACCAGAAAGCCTCAGCCTCCTTGCTGTATTCTCCTTTATAGTTCCCGTCGTCGTCAAGTTGCGTAACGTAGGCGTATTCCGGAGTGTAGGTCCCGTTCCCGTTGTCCTTCACTTTCAGAGAACCGTCATCATTCAGTTCGTAGCCTATCAGCTCCATTCGTTTTCTGTTCGAAGTTATATTCTCGCACTGGAAATAGTGGAAGTCTGGGCAGGCGCGGTAGTACATCTCTATCTCCTTGCCCAGTTCGCTGAAGTCGGCCACAATCTCATAATCTCCTGTCTCAGAGTTTTTTACAAGACGCGGATTTGATGTGTAGCGGTGGTAGTACTGAGAGTTGAAACAGTTTGTACCATATTTGCTTACAAAAGGCACAATCACTTTCTCGAAACAGTCCAGAACGGAGTGCATCTCCACTTCCACATTCATCGCCTTTATATTCTGGTTCACCCAGTGCATCACGGAAAGGGACTGTTTCTCGGGGAGTGTGACGTCATAGACCTGAACGGTGAAAGGAAGCTGCGCGGAGTGTGTACCGTCCACGGCGGCGATTCCCTCGTATATCCCGGCAGGAGCGTCGCGCGGGATGTCGAATTCAATCCAGAATGCGGCCTTTTCCCCTGCGGAAAGGCTTACGCTCCAGTCCTCAAGCGGCATAAGGGCATCGGGGATATATTTCTCTGAAGCGGGGTAACGGAACGAAGGCGCGCCGCCTGCCCAACGGTCCCAGCTATACTCTGTGGTGTACACGTCCCTGACCCACCAGAGCTGAGGGGTGATGCTCACTCCGTCGCTTCCCTTGAGAGCGAATTTCTTTACCGAAGGGGTGAGGGTTCCCTGAGATGTGGTGGCGTGGGCTATGATCTGCACAGTCGCGGTCTCTCCCCGGGCCACGCGGATGGTGTCAGCGTCATCGTCAAATTCCTCGAACGAAACGGGCTTTATGAGAGCGTCAAGCCTGGTCAGCCGGATATGCGGAGAAACGGTCACGTGCGCAGAGGCGCTAACTCCCCCGCACTCCGCGGTGATGTCGGTTTCACCTGCCGAGACTGCCGTCACGAAACCGTCTTCAGACACGGTTGCAACGGACTCGTCCGCGGAGGACCAGGTGATCGACCGTCCCGCCGTGGCGTTCCAGTTATGTATGCTCCCGGAAAGTTTGGCGCCATCGCCTTCCATAAGGTTCAACTTCTGAGGATTCAGCTCAATGCCGGAAACTTCCTGCTGCGGGGCGTTGAGATCTTCCTCAACGGAGCAGGACACGAAGGACGCGACGGACGCGATTGCGACGACAAGACTTAAAACTTTTATATTCATTGCGTTATGTCTTTTATGCGGTTTTATGGTTCATAAGCCCTTTTGTTCTCAAAGGGGGCGAAGCCGGAATTTCTTACTGGAACTTGTAGCTTACTTTTGCCGGGTAGTCAATCTGGAAGTTGCTGCCCGTTCCAGTCACGGCAGCGCCTCCGACAGTGAAGTTCTTGATTGTCAGACCGGTGACAGTGCTGCCGCTGGTCTTGATGTTGAAAGCCGGGTAGGCGGCGCCGTTCGCTTTAAGTACTTTTATCCCATTGAAAGTCACGTTATTGAGGTTGACTTTCGTGGAGCCGCCGTACTGCCAGATGGAGATGTTGCGGCCGGAATAGTCGATGCTGTCGAAGACAAGGTTGTTCACGGTGATGTCGCTCATCTGGTTCGGCGCCGGTGTTCCGCTCCACAGAGCCGTGCACCCGTCCGTTCCCTGACCGATGGCGAACGCCGCCCGGAGGTCGTCAGTGCCGCTGCTCTTGTGCTGGAGGAATATGCAGTCGTTCACCGTGATGTCGTGGATGCGGCCGCTGTGGTTGATGTTCCCGGCTTCAGGACCGATGACGATACCCCTTGCGTAGTCGTTCCAGATGAGGCACCGGCTGATTGTCACATCGCTCATATCCGTAATCGGATTCACCACATAGAGCCGGCATTTGAGGGTGAGGCAGTCGTCGTAGTTCCGCAGGAAACAGTCCCTGACCTCCACGCCCTTGCAGCTTACGAGGTCGATTCCGTCGCCGTTGAGTTCCCAGCTGATGGTGTTTATGTTGTCGATCGTTACATTGTTGCTGCGGTAGATCATCAGGTTCCAGCCCGGTCCATCGATGAATGAGACGTCTTTGAGCGTCAGATTGTCCGTGCCGCCGCTATTAAGCAGGACTCCGCCCCAGTTCTCGGAATTGTTGGTTCCGCCGCCGTGGTGTTTCATATTTTCTCCTGAGATGATTCCGCCCCCGGCGATGGTTATGTTCGAGCCGCTCGCGTAAATCGGCTCGGTGATGTAGAGCTTCGCCCCGTAATCGACATAGAGAGTCTGACCGGCGGTGAGTTTGATCTGTCCCGCCGTGTATTCGCCCGGACCGTAGTACTTGACATTCGATGTGCTTGCCGCAGGCTTGTCCGGGTCGGGTTTCACTCCGTAGAGGAAGAGATTGTGCTGGCGGTCGCCGTCAAATTCGACGCTGACCTTGTGTTTGCCGTATGAAGGAAGGGTGAATTCGACGGTGTTCGCATCCACTTTCGTGACTCCGATTCCGTAGGTTGAAGGGCGCACCTCGACTTTTGAGAAAGTTGAACGGAGGTTTTTCACGCGGAATTTCACCGGAGAGGCAAAGTCGCTCTGATAGATGCAGTAGGACATCGTGTCGCGAAGGGCCTTGGAGTTGGACCAGTCGTTCCAGATGCTGCGATGGTTGGAGGCGTTGGAACAGAGGGTCTTGTGCACGGAGAGCATCTCCCAGCCGTTGTCGGTGAGGACGGAAACGCGGTAGAACCCGCCCTTGAGCCCCGCAGGGACGCCCAAATCATAGCTTCCGCCGCCGAGATAACTGCCTTCGGAGATTGCTGTGATTTTCCACGAAACGGTGTATCTTCCTTTGGCGTAGTCGCTGAAATCCAGCGTGAAAGCGATGTTCTGTCCTTCTCCGATCTTTTTAAACTCCGGGAGTGACGGATATATGTTTCCTCCGTCTGTAATTATGGTAATTGTCGGCGTCCAGCCCTCCGCATTGTCCGGCTGAGGCATCACGGTGAGGCTTTTCCCTGCACTCACCTTCTTGGAAACAGGTTTTTCGACCATTGTAAGCGCTCCGCCGTAAAGGTTCCAGGTGTCGGACTCGGAAGGCGCAGTGACGGTTGCCCCGACAATGTCCGAATGGGGATTTACTATTTCAAGGGAGATTCGTGAAGTCAGCGGCTGGTGAAACTGGTAGATGTGAGCGCCGTTTCCCTGGGCCGTAGAGACGGAATACCATATTTCGGGAGTGGGAAAACCGTCCGAAGGGTACAGATTGAGATCATATGAATTGGAATACGACCCTTTGCGAAGACACGAAAAATTCACCGCCGAAGTGTTGGTGTAAACCACGGAAACAACTTTGTCGCCTTCCGCGATTCCGTTGAGTGATTTGATGTTGCCGAGGCAGTTGGCGCTTTTCACGCAGCTGCACTTGTCTTCTCCGAACGCGAACACGGCTGCAGGCCAGTCCAGAAGGTCTGCGGGGGTCCTGGAAGGTTCTTCGATGACGGTATACGGGTTGATGATTTCGTTTGAGGGAGTTGAGCAGCCGAAGGCGGCCGCACCGGCTATCAGCAGGGAAAGCAATGTCATCTGCTCTTTCATTTTGCGTGGTTTGTGGAACTGTTTGTAAAAACTCACGCAATTTAGGAAAGTGCCGCTCACCGGACGGGTAATATTTTTCGGAAAAGGAGGTGCGGCGTCCGAGGGGGCCGGCCAGTTGCGACAAAAAACCGGGCGAATGAAAACAATTTTTGCCGCTTTCGGGTTTTGTGAGTAACTTAGCGAGTTAAAATAATGCTTCGCGCAGGTGGGCCCCTTAACAGGTTGCGCATCTGCGGAACTCAAATGATATCACAGCTATGGCAAAGGAGAATTCGGGGTTGACGCCGATGATGAAACAGTTTTTTGCGGTGAAGGCACAGCATCCGGAAGCTTTGCTGCTGTTCCGTTGCGGAGATTTTTACGAGACCTACGGGGACGATGCCCTGACGGCGAGCAAGATTCTGGGAATCGTACTCACACGGCGCTCCAACGCGGTTGCGGACCCTGTCCCGATGGCCGGATTCCCCTACCATTCCATCGACACCTACCTCCCCCGTCTCGTGCGTGCAGGCTACAAAGTTGCCGTCTGCGACCAGCTGGAAGACCCGAAACTCACAAAGAACATCGTCAAGAGGGGCATAACCGAGGTTGTGACTCCCGGAGTGGCGTTCAACGAGCAGCTGCTCGACCAGAAGGAGAACAATTTTATCGCCGGCCTGTGCCCCGGAAAGGACAGATATGGCAAGGACAAATGCGGAGCCGCGTTTCTGGATGTCTCCACAGGCACATTTCAGGTTGCCGAAGGTACGCCTGACTATGTCCTGAACCTTCTGGACTCGTTCGGGCCGAAGGAACTTCTCGTGCCGAAGGGATATGAAAAGAGCATAAGGGAGAAGACAGACGAAAAATACTATATCTCAACGCTTGAGGAGTGGGCGTTCGTCTGTGACAACTCGGTGGAGAAGCTGAAGAAACAGCTGAACGTAGATTCGCTCAAGGGCTTTGCGGTGGACAGCTTCTCTCTGGGAGTGACCGCGGCCGGAGCGCTGCTGATCTATCTTGAACAGACCCGGCACGGCGGTCTGGGAAACATCTGCTCCATTTCACGCATCGACGGAGAGAAGTTCGTCTGGATGGACCAGTTCACCTTGCGCAATCTTGAAATCTTCGGAAGCGCCGCCGGGAAGGACGGGGTCAGCCTCATCGATGTCGTGGACCATTCCTCCTGCCCGATGGGTTCAAGGCTTCTGCGCAACTGGATGGCGCTGCCGATTATGGATCTCGATGAACTGAAGCGGAGGCACGATTCTGTCGATTGGTTCACGAAAAACCCCGAAAGCCTCGACTCGTTGAAGGAACTCATCGGAGATGTCGGCGACCTCGAAAGGATGGTCTCGCGGGCGGCGGCGGGGAAGATTCTGCCGAGGGGCGTGCTGACGGTCAAGCGCGGACTGAACAGGATGAAACCGATCGGGGACCTCTGCAAGGCATCGGGATGCGCCCCGCTTGTGGAACTGGCCGAAGGTCTCGACGGGTGCGATGAGCTGGCCGCGGAGCTGGAAAGGACGATTGATCCGGACACCGCCGCAATGCTCGGAAAGGGCGACGTGATTGCCTCCGGAGTGAGCGGGGAGCTTGACGAACTGAGGCGCATAGCCCGCCACGGCAAGGACTATCTTCTCGAAATTCAACAGCGTGAGACCGAACGCACGGGCATATCTTCCCTGAAGGTCAGCTACAATTCAGTCTTCGGCTATTACCTCGAAGTCCGCAATGTCCACAAAGACAAGGTCCCGGAGGATTGGGTGCGCAAGCAGACGCTCGTGAATGCCGAAAGGTACATAACCCCGGAACTCAAGGAATATGAGGAAAAGATTCTTGGGGCGGAAGAGAAGATATATATCCTTGAATCACAGATATATAACAACATCGTCGAGAAAATCCGCCGGAGTATCGCAAATATCCAGCGCGACTGCGGAATCATCGCACGCCTCGATGTCCTGTCCGGATTCGCGCGTCTCGCACTCGAAAGGAACTACTGCCGGCCGCAGATGAACGGAGGGATGAAACTTGACATTATCGGAGGGCGTCACCCGGTCATCGAATCCCTTATGCCTGCCGGCGAGGAATATATTCCGAACGATGTCCACCTCGACTCCGAAGGCCAGCAGATAATCATACTGACCGGTCCGAATATGGCGGGAAAGTCGGCGCTTCTGCGTCAGACGGCACTCATAGTTCTGCTTGCGCAGATCGGATCGTTCGTTCCGGCGGAGAAGGCGGAGATCGGGTGGTTCGACAAGATTTTCACCCGCGTGGGAGCGTCTGACAACATTTCCCGGGGCGAATCCACTTTTATGGTGGAGATGCTCGAAACTTCGATGATTCTGCACAACATCACCGCCCGCTCGCTCGTTCTTCTCGACGAAATCGGCCGCGGCACATCGACTTACGACGGAATGTCCATTGCACGCGGCATCGTTGAATATATCCACGGATACGGACAGGGCGCGAAGACTCTTTTTGCGACCCACTATCACGAGCTGAACGATATGGAGGGCACATATCCCCGCATCCGGAACTATCACATCGCGGTGAAGGAGGTGGGGAAGCAGGTCATTTTCCTCCGCAAGATGGTCGAGGGCGGAGTGGCGCACAGCTTCGGTCTGCACGTGGCGAGGATGGCGGGAATGCCGCGGCAGGTGATTGAGTCGGCGGAACGGACTCTCGCGGAGCTGGAGGCGCAGGAGGGGAAACTGCCGATCGTGAAGCAGGTCGGGACGCAGGAGGGCTCAGGTGAGGAACAGACGGCTCAGGACACGGCCCGGAAGGCCCGCGTGAAGCCCCACAACATCAAGGAGGGGCACGTGGAAAGCGACGGATCGCTCCAGCTGAGTTTCTTCCAGCTCGAAGACCCGCTGCTCTCGTCCCTCAAGGAAGACCTCGACAAGGCGGACCTCAATTCGATGACCCCGCTCCAGGCCTTTGACCTGCTGAGGTCGATGAAAGAGAAAATGGGGATCTAAGGGAACTTAAAAATCACGCAATGAAACGGGTTTTGATAATCACATATTATTGGCCGCCGTCCGGAGGTTCCGGTGTGCAGCGATGGGTGAAGTTTGCGAAATATCTGCCGCAAAACGGTTGGCAGCCGGTGATCTACACGCCTGAGAATCCGGAACTTGCCTATGTGGATTCTACGCTTGAGGAGGATGTGCCGGAGGATGCCGAAATTGTCCGCAGGCCTATTTTCGAGCCATACGGAATCTACCGGAAACTGCTTTCCCTGTTCGGGAAAGGCGGGCGGAAAGGGGACGGAAAGAGCGAGGTGAACCCCATCAATGCGCAGAAGAAAAGCCTCGGACAGAGGTTGTCGCTTTGGGTCAGGGCCAATTTCTTCATTCCGGATCCGCGCTGTTTCTGGGTGAGGCCTTCGGTGAAATTTCTGAAAAATTACCTGAAGGATCACCCGGTGGACGTCATTGTGAGCAGCGGACCGCCTCATTCTATGCATCTGATTGCCCGCCGGCTTTCCCGGGCGACAGGGCTTCCGTGGGTGGCGGATTTCCGCGATCCGTGGACCAGAATATTCTATTTCAAACACCTGCCTCTCACCGGATTGTCTCTATGCAGGCACAGAAGTCTTGAGCAGGGGGTTCTTGACGACGCAAGTGTGATTGTGGCAGTCTCGCCGCTGGTGCAGGACGAGTTCCGGCAGATGACTTCCACTCCGGTGGAGCTGATTACCAACGGCTTTGACGGGGAGGACTTTGAGGAGGCGGATATGGAGATGCGGGCAGCTGAAGAGGAGACCGGCAGCGAAAATGAGGAGTTTTTCACCCTTGTGCACACGGGGGTTTTCTCGTCGGACGGCAACCCTCTTGAACTCTGGAAAGTTCTGTCGGAGATTGTGGCTTCTGACCGGGAGTTCGCGACCCGGTTGCGCATAAAGCTCGTCGGAAAAACGGACAAGCCGGTTCTGGATGCCATTGCGGAGGCTGGACTCGGGGGATATGTCGTGAATCTCGGCTATGTCAGCCACATTGAGGCTATACGCGAGCAGTGCGGGGCTTCGGTGCTGATTCTGCCGCTGCGGCAGGAGTCGGAATCCAGGGCGATCCTTCCGGGGAAGCTGTTCGAGTATCTCGCATCGCGCCGTCCTGTGATAGGGATCGACCAGCCGGGCGGGGCTATGGACAGGGTGCTCACGGATGCGCAGGCAGGAAGGACATTTGACTGGAGCGATGGGGCTGGGATGAAGGCGGAGGTTCTCCGCTGCTGGAAGCTGTTCCGCGAAGGGAGGCTCGGCGACAATGATGAGGATATAGAAAGGTTTTCGCGGAGGCGGCTTACGAGGCAGATGGCACAACTGTTTGAATCACTGTGAGTG
>CAVEHG010000053.1:0-9259 GCA_963615405.1 bacterium
TCTATAAGGTTCTGGAGGAAATGAAGATCAAGCGCATCTCCCGCGCCCTCGTATGCGATGAGTTCGGAGCGCTCTGCGGCTTCATTTCGCTTAAAGACATTATGGAGGCGCTTGTGGGCAATGTGAACGATGACGGGGAAGACGAGCCCGGCATAGTTCCTCGTCTCGGAGCCGACGGTAAGCCGGACACGACGGGGGAGAGCGGATATCTTGTTGAAGGACAATGCTCTATATATGATTTCCTTTCCTATTTCGACCTTCTCGATGACACGATGGAGGATTTCGAATACACGACAATAGCCGGTCTGATCCTCAATGAAACCGGTCACATTCCATCTTCCGGCGAGATAATCAATTGGGAAGGCTTCTCCTTTGAAGTCGTCGATATGGACGGCCCTAGAATCGACAAGGTTCTCGTCCACAAAATCCAGCAGGAGCCGGCCGCAGAAAATGAATCGGAGCAGACCTCCGACAATTAGGCATTCAGGCGATTAGTCCGCTGCTCCCCACAATCAGTCTTTCGCCCCCTCAATCAGTTCCAACAGCCTGTCAACAGCTTCAGTCTCCGGAATGTGCCTGAGGACGGCCTCTTTGCGGTGATAGATTGACACTTTGCCGTTACCCTCGCCGACATATCCCCAGTCAGCGTCAGCCATCTCGCCGGGGCCGTTCACGATGCAGCCCATCACGGCTATCACCATGCCTTTCAGGTGTGCGGTTCGCGCCTTCACGGTCTCGAACGCCTCCTGAAGGTTGTACATAGTGCGCCCGCATCCCGGACAGGCAATGTATTCAGGTCTGTAGAAACGGCGTCGTGCAGCCTGCATCAGTTCATCGACAATATACTCCCCGAACTCCGGGCCAATCTCCACCGACGATCCGTCGGCATCAAGATAGTTCCCACTAATTTCAAGAGAGTCTATCTCCTTGTCCAACAGTCTATTCCCGAAATCGCAGGCCGCATCGAAGAGCAAACGCCCGCGGGACGGTGCCTCATAGACGGCAGAGATCCTCCGACCGCCGTCCGAGGTCGAGATCCGGGACATCGAGGAATGCAGACGGTGGCCGTAGCGGTCGGAAAGATACCGGGCTGCAGGAAGTTCGTTCACAGGCGGTTCCGTCAGTGAAACCCGCACCGTGTCCCCGATTCCGTCGGCAAGCAGGGACGAGACTCCGACGAGTGACTTGATCCTGCCCGCGTCTCCGTTCCCGGCCTCAGTCACACCGAGGTGAAGAGGGTAGTGCATATCCTCTGCAGTCATTGCATCCACAAGAAGGCGGTAGGCCTCCACCATAACAATCGTGTTACTGGCCTTGAGACTCACCACTACTGCGTCAAAATCATTTTCCCGGCACATCCGCAGCCACTCCATCGCCGCCTCCTTCATCGCAAAGGCAGTGTTACCGTAGAGAGAAGTGATTCTCTCGCCGAGAGAGCCGTGGTTCACCCCGATCCGGATTGCAGTTCCGTGTTCTTTGCAGACCGCAACCAGGTGCGCGAACTGTTCACGCGCCTTTTCGTGGTCACGGTGGAAATTACCCGGGTTAATGCGGACTTTTTCCACAACTGATGCCGCCGCAATCGCGATTTCAGAGTTGAAATGCACATCTGCCACAATGGGGGTTGCGATTCCGGCAGCCCGCAGACGCGAATGAATCTCAGCTATGGAATCGACCTGGGCGAGGGAAGGGACAGTGAGACGAATCATCTGCGCACCGGCGCCGGCCAGTTCGACACACTGCCTGAAAGAAGACTCAACATCCGACGTATGGGTGTTGCACATTGTCTGCACCACAATCGGGGCTCCGCCTCCAATCGTGACATTTCCCACTCTTACCGCTTTGCTGACGTATTTTCCCATAAGATTATAACTCCTGATCCATCGGTTTCTGAACGGCCGCCCCATCCTTCCGGACGACAAGTCTCTCGCTTTCAACAGACTTATCCGCAGTCTCCCCGTCCACCGGGGCTGTCGCCTCCTGCGTCAGGACAAACGCCCTGGCCTCATCACGGATCTGCTTATTGCTCTTGCCGACGCGCCTCCCGAGCTGGAAATGCAGACCGACGGAAACAATCACATTCTGCTGATAGGAATACCTGTAATAGTATTTGCTGTAGTAATTCGGTTCGAAAAGACTTGAAAATGAGTGCTTGTACATCGCCTGAATATGAATCTCCACAGGATCGAAAACAAACCCGAAACCTACTCCTCCCTTGATGCCGAAATCGAAGCGTTTCTCGAAAGAAGCGAACTCCCGCTCAAAAGAGAGCGTCTGATAGTCGTAGTCAGGCGTGAGATTGGTGTACCTGAGTCCTTCGACATCAAGCTTCGGCGCATATCTGTGAATGTTAAGCCTGTAACCGACATAAAGCCCGGCATTCAGGATGAGCTTCATCTTCCAGAAATCCGCGTGGCAGTGGGCGAGCACCGGCACTTCCACGACATCCATCACCGCCGACCGCGCTCCCAGGAACACCGGAACCGCCTTTTTCTTTTCGTCGTAGCGGAATTTGTAACCCTCCTGAGTGAAGAAAACTCCTGCCTGGAAACCGAAATAAGGCATATAGCCGAACATCTTCCCGTACCGGGTGTAGAGCACGCCGATGTTGTACGGCATAAAAATCATATCCTCCTTGGCAATCTCCGGCTGGAGCAGTGTGCGGCTCAGTCCGACTCCATATTGGACACCCACCATACTGTAGTCGTTGATGGTCTTGCGCTTCTTTATGTCGTAGCGGTCAATCACTTCGTCCGAAAGCGAATCGACACTGAAATGCGCAGTCGCGAGCGAGTCGAGATCAATTTCATAATTCTGCGCCCCCGCGGTGAATCCTCCGGGGAGAAAAGCCGCAAGCAGCAGGGCTGAAAGCAATATGGTACGATATTTCTTCATTCGCGGCAACGGTTATTTGAACATTTCAGTCAAATCCAGCGTCTGCTCGATTTCGGCCATCTCCGGGATGTCAAGTATATATGTCCCGTCATCCAGTTTGTAGAACAGAACCTTCTCCGGCTGGCGGCGTTCAAGCAGGATGCCGGTGTCCACAAGTCCGTTGCGGTTAAGGTCCTCCGTGATTCGGATCGAGTACTTCCCGGCCTTCAGGTAGGGGAACACGAGTTTCCTGTCTCCCTCTATGATATAGGAGCGCAACACTTTGTCCCTTTTCTCGTTCAGCAGATCGACGATATATTTGTTGTGTACATTGTTCATGTTGAGCGTCAGCGTACTCAGTTTGTCGTCGTTCGGGAGACTGACCTTCACGTCGAGGCTGTCGTTGCGGAAGCCGTTGATATCCATAAATTTACGGTGAGGTACCTTCAGCTTGTACTCCCATCCCTGCATATACTGTAGTTTCGGGGTAAGGGTATATTTCCTGAGATTCAGGCTGTCCTGCACAATGTCGAACTTTTCGGCCTTCTCCTGCTGGCGCGGATTGACGGAAATGAAACTGATCGAGTCGAACGCCGTCTCAACCACCGGATACTTGAACTCGAACACGAAGCCGTACTGCTCTATGTTCTCAGGCTTGGCATCGACCGTGAACACGCAGAGGGTATCCTCCTTCTTCAGGTCTTTCTTTGAACTCTTGCGGGCGGCAGCGGCGGTCTTTCGTGGTTTGGTGAGCTTTATGACCTCCGTGAAATCCGAGAGGAAGCCCGTCGTGTCTGTTTTCATATACTTGACATTCAGGAAGAAGGTGTCCGGCTGAGTCTTCGGGTCGTTCACCCATATTTCCATGCTGTCCCGCTGAAGGTTGAACTGCGTGATGAGCTTTTCCGGAGGGACTCCCCTGATCCAGATGGAATCCACCTGGGCATACGGAGCCATAAAAGTTATGTACGCTGTCCTTTCTCCGATTCGTTCCTTGTTGACAATCATCTGCTTGGCCGGTTTCTCCTTGAAGATGTTCAGTGTATGCTCCGACTTCCTCGCAAGGCAGGACACAGTGTCCTTCATATCATATTTCATAAGCTCCGGAAGCGAATCGGCCACCCGCATCACAGGACGCACGAGCGAGTCGATGAACGCCACCTTTTCGCTCTCGGGGTCATATTTGTTGTTTCCGTTGTCATCCACGACAGCATACATCCGATAGACGGTGTCCTGAATGTTGCGGATTGAAAAAAATCCCCATTCATCAGTCTTCGCGGAGGCAACGGGACGCTGAAGGAAAACCGCAGAATCTGCCTGATCCTTGTAGAGCATCACAGTGGCCCCCTTTATCGGCTTGAGCGTGTTGCAGTCCTGAACCGTTCCGGTGACCATCATCGAGTCGATGCTGCCTCCGGTCGAGAACACGAGCGTATATCCCGGAAACATATTCCCCTCATTGTTGTCGGCAATCGCGTTCGTCAGGTCAAGGGTATATGTTCTGTTGGAGTCGAGGTCGCTCTCGAAGGTCACCACAACGCTCTTTCCGTCAATCTTGTATTTCGGACGCTTTTCGAGGGGTGGGGAGAGGTAAATCCCTGAGGGATCCTTCACAACGACATATTCATTGAAGGAAAACTTCAGCTTCGTCTTGTGCACCGGCACATTGACCGTCCCGTCGAGCGGATTCACCTTGCTGATGACCGGAGGTATCGTGTCCTTCGCCCCGCCGCTCGGGGGTGTCGTTGTGTTGGCGCAGGAATGAGGAAGAATCATCGCGCCAAGCACAAGCCCGACAGGAAGGATCGGGAAATATCTTTTGATGAAGTTTCTTAATGTTCTGTTCATAATCTGCATACAAATGCGTGTCTTTACCGGCCGCACGGATCAAAGATCCTTCCTTGTGACACTGGTGATTCCGTCTATTTTGGAAAGTTTCTTCAGGAGCCCTTCGAGGCTCTTCTTGTCGTGAACCAGCAAATCCATCTCCCCGGCGAAAACCGAATCCTTCGATTCGAAGACAAGCCTTTGAAGATTGACTTTCATCACGCAGGAAATGTATTTCGTAATTTCGTTCAGCAGTCCCACCCTGTCTATGCCTTTCAGGGAGACAGAAGCGAGAAAATTCTGCTCTTCGTCAGCCTCCCATTTCGGAGAGACAATCGAGTCTCCGTGGGTGGCGGCAAGGCTGTTTGCGACAGAACAGGACTTCTTGTGGACGGTGATGACTCCGTTTTTGTCGATGAATCCCACCACAGGATCGCCGGGTATCGGGTGACAGCAGGTCGCAATGACAAACTGGTTGTCAGTGTTGCGGCTGTCGTTGATTACATATTCCGATTTGGATCTTGACGATCTGAAAAACGGAAGAGTCCATTTTCCTGCGGATTTCTTTGCTGCCTCTGCCTCTTCGGCGGCCTTCTGGCGGTCAAGTTTCTCGAAATAGTCCGTGACCACATTGATTGCCTTGCGCGTCTTGAGAAACTGGAGCCATTCCCGTTTCGGATTCTCCGTCTGCGCCGTGATTATTTCCACCTGATCGCCTGGACGCAGGACATGGGAAAGCGGTTCGAGACGCAGGTTGATCTTCGCGGCAATGGCCTTGTTGCCGATGTGAGTGTGAATCATATAGGCGAAATCCAGCGCCGTAGCCCCTTTCTGTATGGACTTCTGTTCGCCTTTCGGAGTGAATACGAATATCTCCGAAGCCGTCAGGTCGTTGTGGATCATATCCAGAAGCTCCATCGCGTTGACATCCGGATTCATCAGAATCTCCTGCACCTTCGCAATCCACTTGTCCATCTCGCTGTCGTTCTCACCGACAAATCCGTCCCGTTTGTAGGCCCAGTGCGCGGCGATGCCCTTCTCCGCTATGTCATCCATCCTGCGCGAGCGGATCTGAAC
Organism: bacterium; assembly: GCA_963615405.1. Classification (GTDB taxonomy): domain Bacteria; phylum Bacteroidota; class Bacteroidia; order Bacteroidales; family UBA932; genus Cryptobacteroides. The sequence continues at coordinate 5,779 of CAVEHG010000053.1, forward strand.
TTCAATCCAGAGTCCGGACTTGCTCATCACAGTGCAGTGCAGCGCCTCGTAACCGTTGTTCTTCGGCTGCTTGATCCAGTCGCGGAAGCGGTCGGCCTTGTAGTCGAACTTGTTGGTGATGGCGACATATATGCTGTAACAGTCCTCCCTTTCCTTCTCGATGTCCCCGGTTTTCTTCGGATCGAAGATTATCCTCACGGCATAGAGATCATAGACCTGCTCGAAAGTGACATTCTTCGTGTTCATCTTGTGCCAGATGGAGTAGGGGGACTTCACCCTCTTGCGGATTTCGTAACTTATCCCCATTCTGTCGAGAAGTTCGCGGACTGTGTCTGTGAACTCATCGACCTGCTTCTCCTTGTCGTTTACGTTGCGGTTGATCTTTGCCTGAATCTCGTTGAAAGCCTGAGGTTCCTTGTAGCGGAGCCAGATGTCCTCCATTTCGGACTTAATACTGTAAAGGCCGAGCCTGTGGGCGAGCGGGATGAAGATGAACATCGTTTCGCTCAGAATCTTGTCCCTCTTGTGCTCCGGCATGAACTCGATGGTGCGGCAGTTGTGAAGACGGTCGGCAAGCTTTATGAGCACCACCCTCACATCATCGTTGAGAGTGAGGAGTATGCGTTTGAAGTTCTCCGCCTGAATGCTCTTGTTCTGGGCCTTATCCTCATTGTCGAGCACCGTCTTGATTTTCGTCAGACCGTCCACGAGCGAGGAAATCTTGTCGCCGAAGAGATTCCTTATGTCTTCTGAGGTATATTCCGTATCCTCCACCACATCGTGCAGAAGTGCGGCTACAATTGACTTGTAGCCGAGTCCAATGTCGCTGACGACGATTTTCGCCACCTCGATGGGGTGTATGATATACGGTTCCCCGGAACGCCGCCTTACTCCCTTGTGCGCCTCATTCGCGAAATCAAAGGCCTTCTGCACTATGTCGAGCTCCTTCTGGTTCGCGCAACGCCGCTTCGCCGCCTCTTTGAGTTCGGCATATTCCCTCGCAATCTGTGCGTAATCCTGCGGAGTGAATTCTGAAACTGCAGACATACTGTTTTCTAAAACTAACTGATTCAAGTTCTGTTGATACACTAAAATAAACTGAGCTGTTCCCCGAGATGGTGTTCCGGAGTTTCCGGGACAGCCCCGGCTGCGGAAATCATATCCATAAATTCGGATTCGGAGATTATGCGGATCCCGAGAGCCTCCGCTTTTTTGACTTTCTCCGGTCCGGGTTTTTCTCCCGCAAGCAGATAGTCAGTCTTTCCGCTCACCGATGAGGAATTCTTGCCTCCGTTCACCTCGATGAGGGCCTTCATCCTGTCACGGGGGATGCTGTAATTGCCGGTTATCACAATCACAGCCCCGCCGAGAACATCGCTCCCTGCCTCAGCGCCCTCGTCCACAGCCATCTTCAGTCCGGCAGCCCTCAGGCGCTGAACCTCACGGATATTGTCCGGATCCATAAAGAAGTCGCAGATGCTGTCGGCTATCACCTCGCCCACATCCGGCACTGAAAGCAGCGTCTCCCTGTCAGCCTCGGCGACCGCATCGATGTTCTTGAAGAATCTCGCGACCGTCTTTGCCGTGGTTTCGCCCACATACCGTATTCCGATTGCGAACAGGACGCGCTCAAAAGGAGTTTTCTTCGAGTCCTGAAGACTCTTGAGAAAACGTTCCGCCGAGCGTTCCTTCCAACCGTCAAGCATCAGAAGCTGAGCCCTGTCAAGGTCGTAGAAATCAGCCGGAGTCCGCACCAGAGACAGGTTGTAGAGCTGCTCCACAGTGGCGTCGCCGGCGAGTATGTTCATTGCCTTGCGGCTGAGGAAATGCACGAGTTTCCCCTTTATCTGGGTCGGACAGCCGTGGATGTTGGGGCAGAAGAATTTTGCCTCGCCCTCATCCCTGACAAGAGTGCAGCCGCAGTCCGGGCAGTGCTGCGGGAAGTCAGGCTTTTTCAGGGCCGCATTGCGGAGGGACAGTTCCACCCCGGTGATCTTCGGGATAATCTCTCCGCCCTTCTCCACATAGACATAATCCCCGATGCGCACATCCAGAAGCTCCATCTGCTCCGAGTTGTGCAGACTCGCACGCCTGACGACAGTTCCGGAAAGGAGTACGGGTTCCAGATTCGCCACGGGAGTCACCGCACCCGTCCTTCCCACCTGATAATCAATGGAAAGCAGCTTCGTTAGCGCCTGCTCCGCCTTGAACTTGTAGGCGACCGCCCAGCGCGGGAACTTTGAGGTGTAACCGAGCGCCTTCTGATATGGCAGCTCATTCACCTTTATGACAATGCCGTCCGTCGCGAACGGAAGTTTCTTCCTTTCTGTATCCCAGTAAGTTATGTATTCTTCGATTTCCTCTGTGCTGTGGCAGACCTTCATCTTGTCCGACACCGGTAGCCCCCAGGATTTCGCCGCGGCAAGTGCCTGGGTGTGGGTTTCGAACGGAAGATTCTCGCCGAGCAGATGATAGAGCGTGCACTCCAGACCACGTTTCCCCACCTCGGAAGGATTCAGAAGCTTTAGCGAACCGGACGCAGCGTTTCGCGGATTTGCAAAAGGCGCGTCCTCATCCCGCTCGCGTTCAGCGTTGAGCCTGTCGAATGCCTCATAGGGCATATATATTTCTCCCCGGATTTCAAATTCGTCGGGGAAAGTGCCTCCGTGGAGTTTTTGCGGTATGTTGGCAATATGCCTGACATTGGCTGTGACATCGTCTCCGACGGTTCCGTCACCGCGTGTCAGGGCGCGGAAAAGTTCTCCGTTCCTGTAGGTCAGACAGATTGCTGTGCCGTCGAACTTGAGTTCGCAGCTGTAGCTGAAAGGGGTGCCGCTCAGAGATTTGGATACGCGCTCGGAAAAGGCTGACACTTCGGAGATGTCGTAGGTGTTGCCGAGCGAGAGCATAGGGTAGCGGTGCGGGTACTGCGCGAACTCCTTCGTTCTGTCGCTTCCGACATTCCGTGTGGGGGAGTCCGGAGTGACAAGTTCTGGATATTTTTTCTCGAGATCAATGAGTTCGTACATAAGGTGGTCATACTCGAAGTCACTGATTGTCGGAGCGTTATCCACATAGTAACGCCTGTTGCTCTCAGAAAGGATATCCCTGAGTTCCCTGATTCGCAATATGTCCCTCTCCCGTTGCTGTTCCATAAGATGACTGTCGTGCGACGTTTCCGTACCTGTCCTGTGTGTCTCCGCACACCGGCTGTACGCCAGTCGCGTAAAAACCTACAAATTTAGCCAAAAATTCGGGGATATTGGATTTTAGTTGTATTTTTGCACCGCCAAACGCAAAATCGTATAAATTAACAATAACAGATTATGAAAGATTCAATCATTATTCTCTGCGGCGGCGGTCCTGCTCCGGGAATGAACTCGGTTTCAATGAGTGTTGCAAAGACTTTCCTGTCAAAGGGTTACAGGGTAATCGGCCTCCACGGCGGCTACTCTGGACTTTTCTCAAAGAACGCCCGCAC
>CAVEHG010000054.1:0-9249 GCA_963615405.1 bacterium
CTCGCGACCCCGACCTTGGCAAGGTCGTGCTCTACCAACTGAGCTATTTCCGCAGTTTTCCCAATGGGACTGCAAAGGTAGGGATAATTTTTTAAACCGCAAGCAGGGGAACAAAAAAAATGAAAAAATTGATTACCTTTGCGACGGTGAAAGCGATTTCATCGCCGCAAAACGATTATTGGTGGTTATTGGTGTTTAACTGTACGGAGGGCGTGATGTCTCCGTGCGCAAAAAATCTACATTTATGAAGAAGTATCTTATTCCGGCAGCATTGGTGCTGTTCGGGGCGGCGTTTGCCGGATGCAGCAAGGAAGGGGAAGAGGGAAAAAAGAGTCTGCCGGAGGCCGAAGTGACAGGGGTGAGTGATGTTCCTGAAATTCCTTTCTATGGTGCCGAAATTGAATTTAAATTTACGAGCAGCAGGGACTGGATTGTCACCGACTCGGCAGTTCTCGGTGCACTCGAATATGATTTTGAAATCGTGCCGACATCCGGAACGGCCGGAGAAAATACGATAAAACTGACTTTCCCGGGGAACCGCACTCAAGATGAGATAGGGGTCTCAATTACCATCGCGCTTTTGGACGAGACTTTGAACACTGAAGGCGCGTTCAAGTACGAGTTCCCGACATTCAAAGTTCCGGCTCCGTCCGTTACTGATGCGGCAGGCAACTCCTACAAAGTCGTTTATCTTAAAGACGGCAATTACTGGATGGCCGAGAATCTCCGTTACGTTCCGGAAGGAATCACCCCGAGCAAAGACCTGACGAATGTGGCCGCAGGGGTTTACTATCCGGTAAAACTTGACGCCGGCCACACAAAAGTCGAATTCACGACTGACGAGAAAGATATCAAGGCTTCCGGCTACCTCTATCAGGCGGAGACGGCGTTCGGTCTCGCCCTGAACTCAATAAAGACAGAGGCAGAAGCGAAGGCTGTGGAAGGAACTCAGGGAATATGCCCTGAAGGGTGGCATATCCCGACATCCGCCGACATTCTCGGTCTTGTGGGAAAGGCAGTTGATCCGTTTGAACTCAATGCGAATGCTCCGTATTACGATGCGACGTTAAAGAATGCCTCAATGGAGACTCTCAATGCCGACGGATTCAACATTGCCGCCTATGGCGCAGTCTTAGTGAATGACAATACGAGAACAACCGCCACCCTTATGGGGTACTTGAAAAATACTCCGGACATCATCAGCTCAGGCAACATCCACGGGTCAACTTTCGCTACCATAACGTATAAAACGACAGATGATCCTAATTCCGGGATTAAGAACATCCAGTTCCTCGGCTTTGTGCCGATGGCAAACAACGGGACGATGAACGGATCAAAAGTTTCCTACAAAATCGGAGCCTCCGTCCGCTGCGTATTGGACAATGCCGCCGAATAGTTTCGGCATATTCGAACGAAGAGGGGGTGACTAAAAAGTCCCGAAGGGACCGTGCCGGAGGCACGAGATACCCCTGACAGGGGTCGCAGACGAAGTCTGCGGGGGTTAAGATAAGAGAGAGGTGATGGCTAAAAACCTTTTTAGCCATCACCTTTATTGTATTGAGGAACGCAGTAGACCGCTTTTCAATCTCCTCTTATTGTGTTGAGGGAGGGGGGAGAATAAAAAGATGGGATACAAGGCTCTCGGCGAAGCCAAATACCGCAGCAACCTGATGGTTGTGAGGATTTCATCAAAACGCCCAACGCCGCAGATCGCCTTTTCTGCATCCGCTACCTGTATTGTTCATAGTCAGGCATCGCCAGTGCGGAGAGCACCTCCTTCACCTTCCCGTCATTTTTCGGACAGATGAGCAGCACATCCTCCGTGTCGATTACAATGTAGTCTTCCAATCCCTTGATTGCCAAAAGCTTGTCCTTGGTCGTGCTGAGCGCGAGCACCCCTTTGCAGTCCTGAAGAAGCTTCGGGTTGTCGAGCACGACATCGCCTTTCTCGTCCTTGTCTGTGATATAGTCATAGACGGAAGCCCAATTACCGATGTCAATCCAGTTGAAATCACACGGCATAATCCAGGCGTTGTCCGTGCGTTCAAGCAGCCCGTAGTCAAACGATGTCCACGGGCAGTCCGTATAGACCCTGTCAATGAACGGCTTCTCCTGCGCGGTGCCGAGGAACTTGTCCCAACCCTTGAACAGAGCCGTCACCTCCGGACTGTTGGTTTCCATCTCGTCCTTCAGCCCTGCGGCGTGCGCGACGAACATCCCCGAATTCCAGAGGAACTCACCGCTGTCGACGAACACCTTCGCAAGTTCCCGGTTCGGCTTCTCGGTGAAAGTCTTGACCTTCACCGGCGAGCCTATATGGATGTTTCCCTTGCCTCCGGCGACCTGAATGTAGCCGTAGTTGCTGTCGGGACGGTTCGGAACGATGCCGAGCGTGATGAGAACATCCGCGCTCTCGACAAATTCGAGAGCCCTGCCGGCGAGTTTCTTGAAAACCTCTGGGTCTGAAATGTTGTTGTCAGACGGGGAAAAGATTATGTTCGCGTCCGGATTCCTCTTGAGTATCGTGTATGTCGCGTAGGCGATGCACGGCGCCGTATTTCGGGTGTAAGGCTCCAGAAGCAGGTTCTCCGCCGGGAGTTCAGGAATCTGTTCCCTCACCGTGTCCGCGAAACGGGCGGATGTCACGACAATCACGTTCTGCGACGGGATGAAGTTCAGAAAGCGTTCGTAGCTGTGCCGGAGCAGGCTTTCCCCGAGATACGCCAGGTCAAGGAACTGTTTCGGGCGGTTGCTGCGGCTGACAGGCCACAGGCGCTGGCCGTAGCCTCCCGCCATAATCACGCAATATGAGTTGTTTTTATTCATCACTAAGATTTAATTATGTGGAATTTCCGAGACCCATCAGTCTTCGGGAAAAAGTGTCATTTATATATCGGTATGAATGCCTGCGGAATGTATTCCAATTCCGCGGAATCATTTACAACCGTCACGCCGACTACATCGAAAAATGCCTCGAAATCCGAAAAATTCCGGTTGGCCTCCTCCTTCAGGAAGCGCTTCGCCGCCTCCACCACCTTGCGCTGTTTCGGGGAATTCACGGTTTCCTGCGGAAGGATTTCCGGATTTATGCGCGTGCGCACTTCGACAAAATGGATGCCGTCCCCGTCAAGCGCCACGATGTCGAGCTCATAGTGACCGCTGCGCCAGTTCCTCGCGAGAATCGAGAAACCTTTCCCTTCGAGGTAGTCCGCCGCCAGATCCTCGCCGAACTTTCCGGTTATCTGCCTGCTGTTCATTCGTATTCATTTAAGCTCCGCATGTGCGAAACTTGAGTCATTCAAAAGTTACAATCGTGACACCCGTGCCGCCGAACTGTATGTGCTCATCCTTGACCGATGCCACCCCGGGCGTGGTGTGCAGCAGCTTCTGCACCTCCTCGCGGAGCGCCCCCGTGCCCTTGCCGGTGATGATGCGGACGGACGGGACCGAGAGCATCAGAGCGTCATCAACATAGTGCATAACCTTTTCGAGCGCATCCCCGACCCTTTCTCCACGGATGTCAAGCTCCGGGGAAAAGTTCAGCTTGCGTTCAGCAATCGATGAGTCGAACCTGACCTTCGAGACGTTGCGGTTCTCGCTGCGGGTGGCCTCCTTGTATTCATTCGAGGTGATGCGCTCCACCCTCTCCGGCGAAATCTTTGACGATATGTTTCCGATGTTCACGAAGACAGCCTTCGCCCCCACGCGTGTCACTTCACCCACAAGCCCGTTGTCCTTCACCCGTACTTTCTCCCCGACCTTGAGCGGAGCATTGCGGAACGCGTCCTGGCGCGCCTTCTCCTCCGCCTCCTCGATGAGTCGCTGCTTCTGGGTCTCGTCGGCTCTCCTGATTGCGCGCGCTGCACGGCGTTCTTTCCGCTCGTCCAGCTGGCGTATCTTCTTCTCTATGTAGTCGTCCTTCTCCTTCTGTTCCTGCTCCTTCTTCGCCGTCAGCAGGGACATGAAATTCTGCAGATCCCTGCGCGCCTCCTGAGTGCTCTCCTTCTGCGCCTGCTTCTCCTTGATCGTGCGTATCGTGTTCTCCACCTGCCTGTTCGCCTCCTTCACAATTTCCTCCGCCTCGCGATGCGCCTGGTCGAGCACGTCTTTTTTCAGTTCCCTGATGTTCTGGAGTTCCTTCTGGTAGCGGTCGGTTATGTTCTCCAGCGTCCTGTCGGTGTTCTTTATCCGCTCCAGCTTCTCGTCCAGAGCCTTGCGGTTGCGGGCAATCCTGCGCAGGTTCCGCTCTATGTCGACATATTCCTCCCCGGCTCTCGTCTCAGCATCCTTCACAATCTGTTCCGGGAGCCCCATCTTTCGGGCGAGTTCAAAGGCGAACGAGTTGCCGGGCAGTCCGATCTCCAGCTTGAAGAGCGGCAGGATGTTCTTCGCGTCGAACATCATGGCCCCGTTGATTACTCCGGTCTGTCCGGACGCATAGAACTTTAGGTTGGTGTAGTGGGTGGTGATCACGCCATAGACCCCTCTGCGGTCGAGTTCCGCGAGGATGGCCTCCGCAATCGCCCCTCCTGCCGCCGGTTCCGTTCCGCTTCCGAATTCGTCGATGAGCACGAGGGTCCTGGAGTCCGCCTCCGCCAGCACCCTTTTCATATCGGCGAGGAAGGAACTGTAGGTGCTGAGGTCGTTCTCTATGGACTGGTCGTCACCGATGCTCACCATAATCCTGTCGAAGACCATCAGTTCCGAGGTCTCCGATGTCGGGATGAGCATTCCCCACTGGAACATATACTGCAGCAGTCCGAAGGTCTTGAGACACACGGATTTACCCCCGGCGTTAGGCCCTGAAATCAGAAGGATGTGCTTCTCCGGGGTGAGACTTGCGCTGAGCGGGACGATCTGCCGCCCCTCTTTCTTCAGATTCTTCTCCAGCAGCGGGTGGCGGGCCTTGCGCAGGTTCAGTTCCCCGTTGTCCGAGACTATAGGCATCCCGCAGACGAAATCCAGCGCAACCTGCGCCTTCGCCATAAGGAAATCGATTTCTCCGAGAAATATCGACGCGTCGATGAGTTCGTGGACATACGGACGGAGAAACTCAGTGAATTCATAGAGTATGCGGACGATTTCCCTCTGTTCGGCGAATTTCAGTTCGCGGAGTTCATTGTCGAGTTCGACGACCTCAGCCGGTTCTATGTAGGTGGTCTTTCCCGATGCCGACTCGTCATAGACAAAGCCGGAGAATTTCCTTTTGTTCGCCGACTGTACAGGAATGAGCATTTTGCCGTCCCTCAGGGTCACGGTCGCGTCCCCGTCGACAAGTCCCTCCTCTTTAGCCTTCCGGAGAATCAGATTTATCCTCTTGGATATGCTCCCCTCCTTTTCCCGCAGCGTCCGCCGGATCGAGTAGAGTTCGTCCGACGCCGTATCCTTAACTTCGGAATATTTGTCAAGAATCCCGTCTATGCGTCGCTGTACCTCGGAAAAATTCATTATGCCTCCGGCCATCCGCTTGAGGTTCGGATAGACCCCGTCCTTCACGTCTTCGAAGAATGCCGTCAGTTTGCGGAGGGTGTCGAGTATAGTCTTGAGTTTGCGGAGAGAAAGAAGGTCTATGGCTATGGATGACTTTTCGAGGGGGCGGAGAAATCCTATGCCGTCGATATATCCGTTTGTCGGGAAACTCTCCTCGAACATCATTATCAGCCTCATCTCGTCGGCAAGTCTCAGGCGTTTTGCGATTTCCTGCGGCGATGTCGAGAACTGTTCGTCGGCCGTGCGTCCGGCGGCATATTCGGTGGAGCATTTCGCGGCGATTGTTTCCCTTATCTTGTCGAAGCCGAGTTTCTGCTCAAGCCGTCCGCGTCCGTCGTCAAGCCTTGCCGGTTCCTTTTCTTCTGCCATCGGTTTCTCCTCCACGGATTATTTCAATGCTTCAGCCAACTGCAGCATAAGCTCGTTGAGGCTCTGTATTATTGTGTAGTTTCCGTCCTTGAAAAAGGTTATCTGACCGGTTTCTTCGGAAACGACCACCACGGATGCGTCGGTCACCTCGGAGATCCCGGCCGCGGCCTTGTGCCTCATCCCGAACTGCGGCGGAAGTTCGCGCTCGCTTATCGGAAGAGTGCATCTTGCCGCCTCCACACGGTTTCCGCTGATTATCACCGCCCCGTCGTGAAGCGGCGAGTTCTTGAAGAAGAGGTTCATCAGCAGGCGGCGGTTTACAATCGCATCGATCCGGTCTCCGGTCTCGACAACGGCATCCAGCGACGATATCCCCGGAATCACGATCAGCGCCCCTGTCTTTGTGTCAGACATTGCGCTGCAGGCTTCGGCAATCTCTTTTACCGTGTCACTGCCGGCGGTTGCGTTCCCCCCGTTCCCGAACAGACGGTTCAGGATGCGGCCGCCCTTCTTCCCGATCATGTATTTCTGTCCGAAGTGCATCAGGAAACGGCGGATTTCCGGCTGGAAGATTACGATCAGCGCCAGGGAACCGACGTCAAGGATGACCGACAGGAGCTCCGTCATCATCTTCATTCCGAGGGCGGAGACTATGACTTTGGCGAAAAACAGGGAGATGATGGCGATGAGGATGTTCATTGCCGATGTTCCCCGGATTGACTTGAAGGCATAGAAGATCACGAGGGCGATCAGGAAGATGTCCAGAAGGTCCGTGAACGAAAAATTCAAGAATTCGAATGCTCCAAGTATCATCGCCGCAAAGTTACGATTTTTCTTGTCACTATTTCAAATTAGCTGTACCAACTTGTTATTTAACGCCTACTTTTACTCAAGTTTCGCAGCGAAACTTGAATCACTTTCATCTATGATTTTGGGACGGTACTGCTGAAGAGCGGAATCGGGCAGTTTTCAAGCCCTGCGGCTCGAACATTGCAGGGAATCTGAAAAATAAGCATAAATTACAGGTGATTATGAAAGAGAATTCTTTGATTTCATTTATTGCCGGGGCGGCCGTGGGGGCTGCGCTCGGCGTTCTGTTCGCTCCGGAAAAGGGCGAGGTGACGCGCCGCAGGGTGAAAGCGGCGGCGAAGGACGGTTATGATGCAGCCAGGGACACCTGCGCAGCGGTTGCCGGCAAGGCCGCAGGGGTTAAAGACGACATTGCGGAATTGAGAGAGATGCTCCGTGAGGATGGGGAAGAGATCAGGGAATCCCTGCGGGAGCGGATTTCAGAGAGCCTCGACAGGCTTGAGAAGGCTCTCGAGGAGACAATTGAAAGTTCTGAAGAGGACTGTTCTGACACGGACGGGGAAACAGCCGGGGATGCCGGTGTCAGAAATATTGACATTGCCTGATGGAAAGCCGAATTGCCAAATCCGCGGAAGAACTGGCGGCAGGGACCGCGGAATATGTCAATCTGAAGATTGATGACCTGAAACTCAGAACCGCCAAAGGGCTTTCAATCACACTGAACAAGCTTTTGCTGTCGATTATGTTCCTCGTGCTCGGGGGCATCGCGCTTATGGCGCTTGCCTTCGGCGGCGTACTCCTGATCGGCGAGGTCCTGGGGAACTATGCGGCGGGGGCGTTCATTGTCGCAGCCTTTTTTCTGCTCGTAATCCTGGTTCTTTTCCTTCTGAGAAAAAAACTGTTTTTGAACGGGTTCGTGAGGATGTTCATCGGGCTGTTCTTCGAGGATGAAGAATGTGGAGAAGGAGGTGAAAAATGAACTGTTCAGAAATGAAAGGAATGAAATATTCCGAAATCAGTGATATCCAATCTATTGATGCGGCCCGCAGGGAAATCTCCGAAAAGCTGGACGCGAAAGGGAGGGAGGTTGTCGGCGGATTCAGCAATTTCCGCGAAACCTGCACTCCGGAGACGCTTCTTGCCGACGGCATACGCAGACTTTCCGGAACCGTACCTCTCAACCGGATTGTTCTGTTTACAATCAGACTGATAAAATCCCACCTCTTTTCCATCCGCCAGGGTTTTTGACTTTGAGCCACGAAATCGTTCGTTTGTCTTTTCGGGCGGAGCGGTATGTCCTGAAAATGAATTATATTTGCGGGTTAAAATGTTTGTATGTCTTTCAAGACCGGCGTCCGGACGAGGCTGTGTCATTCGGAGACATATTGTGTCATAGATATTTATACGGGTCATGAAAGAGAAGATTGAAGAAATACTCTCGGAAATAGAGGGTCTTAAGGGTCTGAAGGAACAGGAAATCGAGGCGGCGAGGGTGCGCCTTCTCGGAAAGAAAGGCGAGATTACCCGTCTTTTCGATGAATTCCGCGGGGTCGCTCCTGAAATGAAGCGTGAGTTCGGCCAGAAACTGAATCAGCTCAAGCAGGCGGCAACGGCTAAAATCGAAGAATTGAGGGAGGCTGCAGCGTCGCAGCAGGCAGAATCCGCGCCTTCGTTCGACTGCACGCTCCCCGGTGATCCCGTCGCTCTCGGCTCCCGCCATCCGGTATCAATCGCCCGCGAGGAGATTGTCGAGATTTTCCGCAAGTTCGGTTACGATGTTGCAGAGGGGCCCGAAATCGAGGACGACTGGCACGTGTTCGAAGCGCTGAACTTCCCTCCGGAACATCCGGCGCGTGATATGCAGGACACGTTCTTCGTCACTTCCGGGCACAATCCGGTTCTTCTCCGCACCCACACATCCTCGGTTCAGGTGCGTGCAATGGAGAAACTTCCGCTCCCGATCCGCATCGTATGCCCGGGACGCGTGTTCCGCAACGAGGCCATCTCCGCCCGCGCCCACTGCATTTTCCATCAGGTTGAGGGACTCTACATTGACGAGGGCGTGACCTTCGCCGACATGAAGCAGGCCATTCTTCTTTTCGCCCGCGAAATGTTCGGCCCGGAGACAAAAATCCGTATGCGGCCGTCCTACTTCCCGTTCACGGAGCCTTCAGCCGAGGTCGATGTAAGCTGCAATATCTGCCACGGAAAGGGCTGCAACATCTGCAAGGGCACCGGCTGGCTCGAAATCCTCGGCTGCGGTATGGTTGACCCGAATGTGCTTGAGGCCTCCGGCATCGACAGCAAGAAGTACAGCGGCTTCGCCTTCGGAATGGGTGTCGAGCGCATAGCCATGCTAAAATGGCAGGTCAAGGACCTGCGCAACTATTTCGAGAACGACCTTCGGTTCCTCAAGGAGTTCGAGACGTCGATATAGAGGTTGACTGAAAAGCGGTCTACTGCGATCCTCTTTTGCGCGATTTTTATCAAATTCTCGCGTAATCCATTGAGAAATAAAAATTTAATCGTATATTTGCAGCCCGCAAAATGGCTTTGCGGAGTTTAATGTATTTATAATCA
>CAVEHG010000055.1:0-9059 GCA_963615405.1 bacterium
TTGAGTAAAAAAAACTACCTTTGCAGTCCGTTTGTGGAAAATCCAAAAACAGATAATATAAAAAATAGATAATATGAAGAGAACATTCCAGCCATCAGAGCGCAAGCGCCGCAACAAACACGGCTTTCGCGAGCGTATGTCCACACCGAACGGACGCAGGGTTCTTGCATCCCGCCGCCGTCACGGACGTAAGAAATTGACAGTATCATCTGAGGACAGGTTCTAGTCGCCTCCTCATCAGATATGGGTTATAAGGATGTCCTGACGGGTTCAGGGCATCCTTTGTTTGTATTTTTGGTCTAGATTCCTTTTCTCATCGGTCATATACCTCCAGTACACTCCCTCTTCCAAAAGACATCTATCCGGAAAAATTCATAGATTATGATTGACAACGCAAAACTTAATGAGCTGTTCGGGAAATACACCGAAGAAGGGCGCTCCCTGATCGCCAGGGCGTGGGAAATCGCTGAAAAAAATCTTGCGGGGCAGACACGTGAGAACGGGCATCCGTTTATCGAGCATCCGCTCAATGTCGCCCGGATTGTCAGCGATGAAATCGGACTCCCTTCCGAATGTGTTGCCGCCGTGTTCCTCCACGAGGCGCACAGGTTCATTCCGGAGGCGGAGCCGTTCAGGGACTTTCCTGAAGATGTGCTCGCGATGGTGGACGGGCTGGACAAAATCGCGGCCATAAAACCGAAAGACACCAGGCTTGAGGCTGAGAATTACAAAAGGCTCATAGTTTCATATTCCAGGGATCCCCGTGTTACAGTCATAAAACTCGCTGACCGTCTGGAGATTATGAGGTCTCTTGACATATTGCCGAAATCGTCGAGGGAACGCAAGACGCTCGAAACACTGATGCTCTACATCCCGCTCGCGCATCAGCTCGGACTCTACAATATGAAGAGCGAGATGGAGGACATTTATTTCCGTTATGCCGACCCGGAGCAGTACCGCACCATCACCAACAAGCTCAGGGCCACCGAGAAGGACCGTCAGAGGCTTACAAGTCAGTTCATCGAGCCGCTCAAGCAGAAGCTGTCAGACAACGGTATCAAGTACAAGCTGAAGATACGCACCAAGACAGCCTGGTCCATTTACAACAAGATGCGCAAGCAGGGCGTGCCTTTCGAGGGCGTGTACGACGTGTTCGCAATCCGTTTCATCATCGACTGCCCCCCGGACAGAAAGCTTGAACGCGACCTTTGCTGGCAGGTCTTCGGCTATGTGACAGAGGAGTACGAACAGGACCAGAACCGCCTGCGGGACTGGCTGTCGAATCCGAAACCGAACGGCTACGAGTCTCTGCACATCACAGTCAAGAACCGTGACGGCGCCTACATCGAGGTGCAGATAAGGACTTCCCGGATGGACGAGACCGCAGAAAACGGACTGGCCTCCCACTGGTCCTACAAAGGCATAAGCCACGAGGCTACGCTGGACAATTGGCTTAAGTCCGTGCGCAATATTCTCGAGCACCACTCGGACACTTCTGAGTTCTATGGCGATGACCTTCCGACTCCTCCGAGCAAGGAGATTTTTGTATTCACCCCGTCGGGAGAGCTTCGGAAACTGCCTGTCGGGGCGACGGTGCTCGACTTTGCCTTCAACATCCACAGTAACCTCGGAGTGAAATGTACGGGCGGAAAAGTGAACGGAAAGGCCGTGCCGATCCGTGAACGTCTGAACACCGGAGACATCGTTGAGATCATCAGCGGCAAGAACCAGAAGCCGACATCCGACTGGCTGAATTTTGTCGTAAGTTCCAAAGCCAAAGCGAAAATCAAGCAGAAGCTGGCCGAGGTTGAATTCGAACAGGCATCCGAAGGCAAGGAAATGCTCTCCAGAAGGCTGAAGAACTGGAAGATTGAATTGAGTGACGAGATGCTTGCCGCGCTGATGAAAAAGTACCAGAAGAAGACCCTGAACTCGTTCTATGCGGCTGTGGGCAAGGAGGAGATAGGTGTCTTCGACATACGTGACTTCATACTGGCCGGGGGCGAGGCTCCGAAGATTCCTGAGGGCAAGTCCCAGAAGTCAGTCGTAGAACAGCAGTCTTCGGGAAAGGGCGACGACATACTCGTGATTGATGCGAAGAATGTGAAGGGCCTCGATTACAGGATGTCGAAATGCTGCAATCCGGTCTTCGGCGATGATGTGTTCGGCTTCGTGAGCCGTATGGACGGAATAAAGATTCACCGTATGTCCTGCCCGAACGCCGCAAGGCTGATGAACCAGTATCCCTACAGGATTCAGAAGGTACGCTGGAGCGATACCCCGTCCTCGTCTAATTTCCAGGTCACTCTCCGCGTGAGCGCGGCGCACGAGCCGTCGGTGGTGAACGAGATTATGGATGTAATCAACGCATTCCGCGCCTCGATGCGTTCGTTCAACGTCAATGACAACACCCGGGCAGGCACCTACGACATTCTCCTGAAAGTCGCGGTTCCGAGCAATCTCGAACTCGACAAGGTTATTTCACAGATACGTGCGTTGCGGAATGTGCTGAAGGTCAGCCGCTCCTGAGGTAGGTAACTCTTTAGACTTGACTGCCGGGACGGGCCTGTCTTTCAGAAGGCGAGCCGTTATTTCTTGGCGACAAGGTTTGCGTAATCCTCGAAGGAACGGTTTATTACATCTCGGGCGACATCCGCTCCATAAATGCTGATAAACTGCATTCTGCGCCCGTTTTCTCCGGGGATGTCCTTGTAGGTGGTGAAATAGTGGATAAGTCTGCGGACAATTTCAATGGGCAGTTCGTTCAGGTCGTTGTATTCGCCATAGACGGCATCGTTCTTCAGAACCGCAATGATCTTGTCGTCCGCCTGATTGTTGTCCAGAAGCCTCAGACCGCCTATAGGCCTTGCCCATACGAGCACATCGCCGTGGGTCACATCCTTTTCGGTGAGTACGCAGATATCAAGGGGATCTCCGTCGCCCTCGATGTCAAAGCGGGCGAGCGCCTTGTTGGTCAGTTCTGCCATTCTTTCCTTGCAGTACGACCTCGGGATGAACCCGTACAGTGACGGTACTATGTTCGAGAATTTCTGCGGGCGGTCTATCGAGAGGTAGCCGGTTTCCTTGTCAACCTCGTATTTGACGGTGTCTGTCGGCACAATCTCAATGAATGCACGCACTTCTTCGGCAGAACCCGGATTGATTCCGTGCCAGGGGTGCGATTTGCATTTGTTGCTGTAATCCATGGGTCAGTAGGTCTCAGGTCTGGTCTTTCTGAAACGGAATGCAAATATAGGTAAAAATATGCCTATATGGCAAAGCATAGCCGTAAATTTGGAGTCAAGTCCATTTTTCCCTCATCTGAAGTATGTATTGTGAAATAAAAGAGCCATCTTTGCGGGAGAAAAACTGACAATCATATGGAAGCACAGGAAAGCACGAGGCAGCTGAAGGTTGCAAGAGAAATACAGAGGGAAATGGCGGAGATTCTCCGCAGCAAGGGAATGGCCGCATTTGGCGGCGCGCTTGTCAGCGTGAGCGGGGTGAAAATCAGCTCCGACCTGTCCGTTGCGAAGATTTATGTGAGCATTTTCCCTTCGGAAAAGGCCCGGGGAGTGATGGATTCCCTCAAGGAAAATGTGCGAGGACTGCGCGGAGAACTCGGCCACGCGATGGGCAAGCAGCTTCGCATAGTGCCTGAAATCATCTTCTATCTCGATTCTTCCCTCGACTATGTCGAGCACATTGAGGAACTTCTGAAGAAATAGGGCAGACGTACGACTCTCCTTTTCCAGTACATGAAACTTGACTTTTACATCGCCTCACGCTACCTGTTCGCCAGGAAGTCGCAGAATGTGATCAACATCATCTCTGCAATCAGCGCGGTCGGGATGGCGGTCGGTACTGCGGCTCTCATCATCGTGCTGTCGGTCTACAACGGATTCGACTCGCTCGTGAAATCCATGATGAGCACTGTCGAACCGGACATAATGGTGACTCCGGCGGAGGGAAAATATTTCATCCCCGAAGGCGATGCCTACGACTGGCTCTATGACAATCCGCAGATCGCGAGCATCTGCGGAACTCTTCAGGAAAACGTCTTCATCCTTTATGAGAACCGGCAGTCAACCGCGCTGGTTAAGGGCGTTGACGACATCTATGAAGAGGAATCCCGGCTCGGCGAGCACATTGTCCGCGGCGAGTTCAACCTTCACAGAGGCGATGTCCCCCTTGCCTGCACCGGAACCGTTCTCGCCCATAGTCTCGGAATCAATCCGGCCTTCCTCGCCGGGATTGAGATCTACTACCCGTCCCGTACCCGCCGCATATCCGCCGTCAATCCGGCATCTTCGCTCGAAAGCGTGACCGTGTGGCCCTCCGGAGTGTTCAGCATCAACAGTGAGGTGGACGGGAGGCTGATGATTGTCCCGATTGAGACTATGCGCGAACTTCTTGAACTCGAAGACGAAGTGTCGGCGGTGGAAATCAGACTTACAGGGGAGGCCGCCGCATCGAAATCCGCCACGTCAAAGATAATCCGCGAACTTCAGGACAGGCTCGGAGACGGCTTTGTCGTGAAAGACCGTTTTCGTCAGAATGAGTCGCTCTACAAAATGATGAAATACGAGAAGGCTGCGGTTTACATGATTCTGGTGTTTATGCTCATCGTCATATCCTTCAACATCTTCGGCAGTCTTACGATGCTTATCATCGAGAAGAAGGATGACATCGGCACCCTGCGCAGCCTTGGAGCCACAGACGGTCTCATACGCCGCATTTTCCGTCTCGAAGGATGGCTGATCACTTTGAGCGGGCTTTTGGGCGGAACAGTCATCGGTATCGGCATCGCCCTCATTCAGCAGCGTTTCGGTCTGCTCAAGATGCCGGGAAGTTTTCTCATAGAAGCCTACCCTGTAATCCTCAGCCCGGCGGACATAGCTCTTGTCTGCATTACCGTCGCCGCCATCGGCTATCTCATAACTGTGGTTCCATCCCGCAGGGCAGTACAAAAAGGGGATGACTAAAAAGCGGTCTACTGCGTTCCCCATCTATCCAAAATCCTCACAACCAATAGGTTGCTGCGGTATTTGGCGTCGCCGAGAGCCTTGTATCCCATCTTTTTATTCACCCCCCTCCCCACCGCACAGGAAAGAGGATGACTTTTCAGTCACACCCACACCGCCCGATAAGAGGGGGCTAAAACCCTTTGTGGGTCAGCCCCTCCGGGGAAGTTTGAACACCTCCAAATCGTGAATTTTTCCTTCATCGATATGGAAACGCAGGGCCGTGCGGACGATATGGATTCCCTGAATGCCGGCCGCCCCGGGATTCAGTACCATCATATCGAAGTTCTTGTCATAGACGACCTTGAGAATGTGCGAATGGCCGCAGACAAAGATGTCCGGCTGGTAGCGCATCAGAAGCGCGTAGGCATTGCGGTCGTACTTTCCAGGATAGCCTCCGATGTGGGTCATCAGCACTTTCATTCCCTCACATTCCCAGAAACGGTGCAGAGGATAGTCGTAGCGCAGGTCGTAGTTGTCGCAGTTTCCGCACACCCCGACCAGAGGCTTGAACGAGGAAATCTCCGCAGCTGTTTCGAAACCTCCTCCGAAGTCCCCGGCGTGCCAGATTTCATCCACCGGAGAGAGAAACTCCCTGAACTCCGGCCCGAACACACCGTGGGTGTCTGATATAAGTCCTATAAACATAACATAAATTTCGCACGTACACTAATTCGTTGGGTTTCGGTGGTTACCCGTATGGGGGGATCCCACGCACTTTCACAGCGTAAAAGCTGCATAGACCGCCTCCACGCAGAGCAGGGCGGCGGTTTCGGTGCGGAGACGGGACGGGCCGAGATGCACCGGAATGAAGCCCCGGGAGAGGGCAAGGCGGAGTTCTTCCTGAGAAAAATCTCCCTCCGGGCCTATGAGAACCGTAATCTCGGGAAAATCACCGTCTGAGGACAGACCCTCGTGAACCGTATTTTCTTCATATGCGGCCAGTTTGTCGGAAAGCGATGAAGGGCAGTTTGTGGAAATCCAACAGCCAAGAGCCTCCTTCACGGATCTGCGCGGGTGTTCCTCATCCTCGAAGCAGCAGGCGATCAGTTTCAGAGACTTTTCCGGCGCAGGTTTTCCGAGGCCGGCATCCGGGGCCACCTCCCCCGGCAGGGCGCAGAAAGCTCCTGAGGAGGCTTCGCAACCGTCACAGATAAAGTCCCTGACGCTCACCGGCTCCGCAACAGAGGGAACCGCCCCTTTCAGGGACTGCTTGGCGGCTGACAGCACAATCTTTTCCAGTCTCTGCGTCTTAAGCACGCGGCGCTCGGAATGTTCCCCTATGACCGGAGCAAGCACATCAAGCCCCATTTCAGTCGCCTTTTCGGCAAACCATTCATAGCGATCGATATTCTTTGTGGGGCAGACGGCCATTGTCAGCCGGTACGGATGCCCGTTCCAGTTTTCGATGGAGGAATGCACCTCAGCCTCAACAGCTTTCTGCCTGTCACTGACAATACGGCACAGCATCAGCCTTCCCCGCCCGTCGATGACGCTGATCTCATCCCCGCAGCGGTGCCTCAGAACCCGGACGCAGTGCCCGGATTCCTCCCCGTCAAGACGGACGATGCCGCCGTCAATATCATTGGAATAAAACAGTTCCATATGCTTCCGCCTCTTTTCTTCAGCTACTTCCTGATTATCTCGATTGAGGCGTCGAGCCCGACCTTTATGATTGACGATGCCTGACCCGTAGCTCCGGATTCGAGTCTGCGGTCCACGATGCAGTCAACCCCGTCAATCACCGGCCCGGTGATTTCAGAGAAATTCTTCGGAGTCGGTTCGCCGGAGATGTTGGCCGAGGTGGAAACCAGAGGCCGGCCCAGCGCCGCGACGAGGTCGCGGCAGAAATCCATCATCGGGATGCGGATTCCCACGGTTCCGTCCTCCGCCACGACATTGTGCGCCAGAAGGTGACGGTCTGCAGGCTGTCCCGCCCCGCCGCAGAGGGCCCCCGGATAGATTATGGTCATAGGTTTGTCATTGACTTCAATCAGCTGCACGGCCATTTCCGGGATTTCCCGTACATAGCGGCAGATCATATCGATGTCCGAAGCCAGCAGCACCAGCGACTTGCTGTCCGAGCGGTGTTTAAGAGCATAAATCCGTGCCACGGCCTCGGGATCGGTAGCATCGCAGCCGAGTCCCCAGACAGTGTCGGTCGGATAGAGGATGATTCCTCCGCCGCGGAGCACATCCAGCGTCCTCTTCAGTTCTTCCCTGTAGTCGTTCATATTTTTTTATTCATTTAAGTTTCGCATACACCCTAATGCGTTGGGTGTTCGTGGGTTACCCGTATTGGGGCATGTTAAATTCCAAAGTCATTATCCTGCTTTCAGTTTCATTCTCCGGCTACAATTTCCGTCACGACCGGGAAATGGTCCGAAAACCGCACCCTGTCCGTCCTGTGCTCCATCGAACGCCAATCCTCGGGAATGAAAACGTAATCGATGCGCAGCAGAGGCCAGAATGCCGAATAGCTCGCTCCGAAACCACGTCCGGACTCCACAAAAGTGTCCTTGCGGCCGCGGCTCATACGGTGGTAGGTGTATGACATCGGATTGTCGTTAAAATCCCCGCACACCACGGCCTCCACAGGGCTCTCCTCAATGTGCGCAAGCACGTCGCTGACCTGTTTGGGACGGCGCACGATGGATTTGCGGTATTTCATCTCCGTTTTCTGAAGCATCTCACTGTCGCCCGTGACCGATTTCCATATGTTCGACATAGAGATGGCATAACTCTCGAAGTGACAGTTATATACCCGGAATTTCCGGCCTTCGGCGACATAATCGGAGTACAGGGCGAGGTTGCTGCTGTCCTCGAAAAGCACCTTCCCTTTTCCGACGGATTTCAGACGGCTCAGGGTCATATTCCCGAAATAGGCATCGCGTCCTTTGAGAAGGTAGTACTCGACGTTATAGCCGGGCATCCGGGTGCGGACGAATGATTTCAGGGAGGCAGGATTCACTGTCGCATATTCCTGAAGGCAGATTATGTCGGCGTCCTGACGGCGAAGATAGTCAAAAACAGAATCCAGGCACACCCCTCCCGACATTCTGTCCCGACGGTAGGCGAAGCGTCCGACATTGTAGGTCAGAAGCCGCAGGGGCCGGGACACATACATTCCCCCGACAGCAGCACCGTCCCCGCGTTTTTCCGTTCCGGCCGTTTCCGCGACCGACGATTGATCCTCAGACGCCGAAGAACCTTCGAAACGCACATAGCGACCGACAAAAAACAGGGACGGGAGGATTGCGAGCAACGGAATCAGGAAAAGCCGCGAACGCCGCACCGCCGCCCAGACAAGCAGAATTACGTTAAACAGCAGCAGCGGGAAGAAAAGCAGTCCGAAAACCGAGAAAAACCAGACCTTGGCCGGGTCTGCGACAATGGAGACATACGACAGCAGAAGCAACGAAGCCGCCGCGAGCATCAGCACCCCCGCCGAAATGCCCGCAAACAGATTCCCCCGTTTTTTCTTTTTTTTATGAATGCCGGCCATATCCGTCCCAATCCTTCATTCTCACCCGTTGTAGTAGTCGTACATCTTGTTGCCTTTTTTCCACCAGAGAATGAGAATCAGGCCGAAGAGCATACCGCCGAGGTGGGCAAAATGGGCGATTCCGCCGCCCATTCCGGAGATTCCGGTGAAGAGTTCGATGGCGGCGAAGATGATGACGAACCACTTCGCCTTAAGGGTTATCGGAGGGAAGAGCAGGGTCATCCGGGAGTCAGGGAACAGCATCGCATAGCCGAGAAGCAGACCGTAGATTGCGCCGGACGCACCCACTGTCGGGGTCCGGAAGAGAGTCTGGATGGAACTGTTGGCGGCAATCGCGTCAACGGCGGATCCGGCGTTCACGATGTGCTCCCAGTACAGGCACTGGCACCATTCCACTCCTGTGTGCAGGGCGGCCGCACCGAGACCGGTCACAAAGTAGAACAGCAGATACTTCTTCGGGCCCCAGACCCTTTCGAGCACGCTGCCGAACATATAGAGGGTGAACATATTGAAGAATATGTGCCAGAATC
>CAVEHG010000056.1:0-9042 GCA_963615405.1 bacterium
CTCTACACCGGAGCCGCCGCCGAACAGGCTGACGGGCAGGGCGCCTAACAGGCTGACGAGCAGGGCGCCAAACGCCAGGCAGGAAACCGATATAATATGTCTGAACATACTGATTCCTATGGTTTTAAGAGAGGAGCAAGCAACACAGAGACGAAGGCCGGGAATCTCCCGTCACCCCGTCAGTTCGTCGTGAATGAGGTGATGATATTCTCGAGTTCCTCATAGTCGGAAACCAGCACCTGCCGTGGCTTGGAGCCCTCCTGCGGGCCTACGATTCCGGCCGCCTCAAGCTGATCCATAATCTTGCCGGCACGGGCATATCCCACTCCGAGACGGCGCTGAAGGTCTGAAGTCGATCCTTTGTGGGTGTTCAGAACCATACGCGCGGCATCGGCGAAAAGGGCGTCGATGTTGGATATGTCAATCGGTTCAGCCGACGAGCCGTCTTCCTGCGGAGGAGTAGGCAGGTAGTACGGAGTGGTGTAGCACTCCTTGTAGCCGTTCTGGGACTCTATAAACTTGGTTATGCGGTCAATCTCCTTCGTTTCGACAAGTGCGCACTGGACACGTTCCATCTCCACACCGGCATAAAAGAGCATATCTCCCCTTCCGATGAGGCTCTCCGCGCCAGGAGAATCGAGAATGGTCTGCGAATCCACTCTGGAGACAGTTCTAAAGGCGATTCGCATCGGGAAATTGGTCTTGATGTCACCGGTGATTACGGAAACTGACGGACGCTGGGTCGCGATGATGAGGTGTATTCCGGCCGCACGTCCCTTCTGTGCAAGACGGATGATGGCGGTTGAAATCCCCCGGGATAGCGCCTTGCCCTCCGAACCGAAACCGGAGGACATGGTGAGGTCGGCGAACTCGTCTATCACCACCACTATGTACGGAAGGTACTTGTGCCCGTCGGTCGGAAGAAGTTTGCGGTCCCTGTATTTCTCGTTGTAGTCCTTGAGTTTGTTCACTCCGGCAAGGGCGAGCAGAGCGTAGCGTTCGTCCATCTCGACGCAGAGCGAGTTCAGCACGTCGGCAGCGTCCTTCGCCTTCTTGATGATGGCGTTTTCCGCCTCTTCGGATTCAGAGGCCGCTGTCGGGAGGACGGCAAGATAGTGCTTGAGCAGGCGTTTGTAGGCTGTGAACTCGACCATCTTGGGATCGACGAACACGAACTTCAGTTCGGACGGATGCTTCGCATAAAGCAGCGAGGAGACTATCACATTGAGTCCCACTGATTTTCCCTGCTGGGTGGCTCCGGCGACCAGAAGATGCGGAGCCTGAGTGAGGTCGAAGACCTTGACATTCCGCGTGATGGTGCAGCCGATTGCGACCGGAAGTTCAGCCTTGGTCTCGCGGAAGGCCTCGTCGTTGAGCATCGCCTTGAGCGGCACGACAGACGGCTTGCGGTTCGCGACCTCGATTCCCACGGCGTCGTCCAGTTTCACGACGCGCACACCCTTGGCACCGAGGGAGATTCCGATGTCGTTCTCCACCGTCCTGATTGAGGCGAGCTTGACGCCCGGAGCGGGATAGACCTTGTAGAGGGTCACGGTCGGGCCGGCCTTCGCCGTTATGTTGTCAACTTTTATCCTGAAATTGAGCAGAGTGGTGCGAATGCGGTTTATGAAATCCTGCTGTTCCTCGACAGTGACGATGTTCTGTTTGTCGGCATAATCCTCAAGCAGATCCAGCGAAGGGAAACGGTAGCGCTCCAGTTCCATACGGTTGTCGATGCGCGGAAGTTCCTCGGTCACCTCGGTGGAGAACTCCTTTCCCGGTTCTATCGTGTCGCTGTGAGGTTCCGGATCGGCCGATGGAACGGCATTCCCGGAAGCAGCCGGATTAGCGGCATTTCCGGAGCCCGCAAGAAATCCTGATGCATCGCCATCTTCTTCATTTTCACCGTCATACGGCTCAGCCATCAGGGCGTCTTCATCCGCGGCAGCAGCGCCCGGACCGCCGGCAGCGCCGGCCTCTCTCTCAATGCCGGCAACACCCGAGAAATGCCCGTCCCCGGCCGCGTCGGATTCTCCCGAAAGGTCGCCTCCATCCGCAAGAGCTGAATCTCTGTCTGAGAGCCCGGTCTCCCGACTGTCGGCCACTTCATCGGACTGTCTTTTCCGTCCGGTTCCGACCTTGGCGAACCACTGAGCGAACTTGCCGCTGGCAAAGAGCAGCCAGACGAGCACAAGGAGAATCAGCAGAAGACCCGTCCCGATCTTTCCGACCAGACTCTGGCACAGTTGCACGAATTCAGCGCCGGCAAAGCCGCCGAGACCGCCGCCAAAGAATGTGTCGGAGCAGAAAAGCCCTGAAACATAGGACAGAACGAATGAGAAAACCGGAGCGGCAGTGAGCAGAAGCACGCTCTGGCGCAGAGTCCCTGAGCCAAGCTTCTGACGGAAAATCCTGACGGACAGAAGCGCAAGCAGCGCCACAATGCAGAACGCCGACAGTCCGAAACATCCGCCCACCAGAAAACGCGACCATTTGAGGCCAAGTCTGGAGCCGGAATTCGCCGGAAGCGTGGAGACATCCCCCCACGAATTTATGCTGAAGTCACTTTTCCAGGTAAAGAGGTAGGAAATGCAGCAGACAAGAGTGAACAGCGCGAATATGCCGACGACAAGACCGGCAACACGCGCCAGGACAGTTTTCGTCTGCGGATCCATATTCCTGAATAATGAAACGAATCTTCCGAAACTGAACTTTCTTTTCCTGTTTTCCTGCTGTTTCTGAGCCATTATACTCTCTCCCGATTTAATTTTCGCCTGTACCCTGATTCAACGAGAATTCTTATGGATTCTATCTGAACTTCTTCTTCCCGTTGTTTTTATGCTGAGTGCCTCCGTTCTGGCGTTTCGGAGCCTGTCCGGGGCGGAGGTAATTGGAATCCGAGCCGACACGCCCGAGCTGTATGCCTTCCGGAACGTGAATCCTGTAGTCGGAGAGTTTTTCGATGTCCTGGAATATTGTTTCGTCTTCCACGCTGTCCTTGTTCCAGATAAGGTACTGTGTCCTCATATAAATCGCCAGCGAACGGATTACGGCTGTCTTGACATCCCCGTCTTCCATCCCGGCCACAAGGTCGATCATACTCTCGATGTTCCTTCCGTACTGCGAAGCGCGCATAGGTTTCTTCACCACCGAAGGCACTTCCGGACGCGCGAGAGCCTGCTCTGGAGCCGGCACCGGATAGGGAGCGTCGACATCAAGGTCATAGCCCGCAATGATGAAAAGGTCGTCCCAGAGCTTGTGGTCGAAGTTCTCCTGTCTGTGCACATCGTAGTTGATGAGTTCCATCGCACGGATGACCGCCTTAGCCTGTTCCGACCTCTTTTCCCTGTCCCCGATTTTCTTGAGGCTCTTCACCATCTCCAGAATCGACCGGCCATATTCCGGCTTCACAAGTCTCTCTCTTTCAGTATTATACATCAGAGTTCTCTTTTCTTCGTTTTCCATATTCAGATTTATTCAAGTCGTGCACTTTTCCCAGCCGTGACAATCCACAAAGTTAATGGCACTTTCCCGTTTCTGCAAAATTATTTTTGCGATATGGACGAATCATTGGTGTGACAGCTCTATCAGATGTGATACTTTTTCGAAAAAACTGTCCTTTTGCTTGCTTATATCTTCTGGCGTCACAGTTCTGCTGTTCAATTGTCATTGATATGGTCTTCTGTAACCTCGACGATGTCGTTGCCGGGGACATACCAGAGCCAGCCGCGGACGGAGGTGTAGCCGAGGGCGTGCCAGGCCTCGATGTAGGAGCGGACCTGGGAGCGGTGGGAAGGATGGGGACGGCCGAATTTGTAGTCGATGATGAGGACATTGCCGCCTCGGATGCTGACACGGTCCGGGCGCAGCTGTTCGCCTTCGGGGGTGACTATCGTGCGCTCGTTCAGGACCTCGTCGGGGGACTCTGTGAACCAGCCCCGGGGCTGAGCGTCAAGAATGCGGCACTGAAGGAGGCTGAAGGCCTCTACGGCCTGCGATTCGGTCAAGTCGCCGGAATCCACGGCAGAGCGGACTGCGGTTTCAAGGTCGGAAGGGACAGTCACGGAAGAGAGGATATTGTGGAGCACTATGCCCCTCAGACGGCGGGACGCGTCGGTTCCCACAGCGCCGTCGGAAGAGAAGAAGTCCGCCGCGTCACGGTCTATGCGCAGGCGCGAGGAGTCTGCTGCCCAGGACGGATAGGTGCTCGGCAATGCCGTCTGGGAGAAGTCTTTGGAATAGGTGCGGGGCTTTTTCCCGGCCTTGCGGAATTCGAGGTCGGCGGGGCCGCAGAATTTGCCGAAGGCATAATCCTTTCCCCATTCGGACTCCGTGACAGAAAATGACAGGAGCGGGCCGGAGGAAGAGGCATCGGGGTGGGCGGCAACAGGCACATCGGGGTGGGCGGCAACAGGCACATCGGGGTGGGCTGAGGCAAAGGAAAGCAGGGCTGCGGAAGCGGAGTTCAGGCTGCCGTCCTTCGAGGAGGAAACGCCATCGCAAATTATGCAGAGCCCACGGGACGGGCGGGTCATCGCCACATACATCAGATTCATTGCGTCGATGCACTGGTAGAGCCGTTCACGGTTGTAGGCCGTCTCAAAATAGGTGCAGCTGCTCTTTCCCGAAATGTCAGGCTTGAAGATACCGCCGGACACCGCCCTGTCGAAATCCCTGAGAGCCTGATTGGCATCCTCCCCACAGACGCAAGTTTCATCTCCCGTGCCTTCGGGGACGGACGGCTCCGCCCAGACTTCGCCGTGCCGGAAGAATTTGATGTCTCCGAAATACGGGATTATGACATAGGGGAACTCAAGCCCCTTGGATTTGTGGATCGTGATTATGCGGACGGCATCGGTGGCGGAAGGCGAGGCAATCTTGACCTGCGACGAAGCAGAGTTCTTGTCATCCCAGGCACGGAGGAAGTCTTTGAGGGAGTTGCCGTTGTTTGAAACCCACGACTGCATCCAGTCCATAAATGCCTGAATATAGAGCGAGTGGGACTCGACGAGATGCGCATCAGCCTCACGCATACTGCGGATTATGCTTTCCGCAAGATGGACAAGCGAAGACTCGCCCGCCACGGAGGGCTTGAAGTTGAGCGAGGAGGCAAGATAGCCGGAAGCCTTGTTCTCAGGATTCTCCACAGACGAGAGGACTGAAACGAGGCGGCGCACGACAATCGAATTGTTCACCGTCAGCGAATCATCCGAAATCACCGGCACTCCCCTTTCCATCAGCGCGTTGGCAATCCTCTCGCCCGGGGCGTTGTTGCGGACGATGACGGCGATGTCCCCGTAGCCCACGCCCTTGTTGTCGTGAAGGTAAACAACCTGCTGCACAGTGCGATCCAGCACCTTATCCTTTTTGTCGGGAGCATTTCCGGCGCCGTCTTCGGTACTGCCGGACTTTTTCTTGTCCGACTTTTTTTCGTCCGAAGAGGCGAAACAAAGCCGGACTTCTCCGAGACCTCCCTTGCGCGATGGAGCCTGACAAACGTCAGAATAGATGTCCGATATTATTTTCCCCACTTCTGCGCCGCCTGTCGCCGTAAATTCACCGGCAAGACGGTCCCGCAGAAACTCGAAGAACCGGTCGTTGAACTCCACGATGTTCTCCTCTGTTCTGTAATTGGTTGAAAGAGCAGGCTTTCCGTTTTTCCCCAGAAGTTCGCGGCTGTCCGGGAATTCCTTCCCCACCTCGGAATTGAGCAGGTTCCAGTCCGACTGGCGCCAGCGGTAGATGCTCTGCTTCACGTCGCCCACGATGAGGTTGTCGCGGCTGTTGGCATCGCTCTCGCGGAGCAGCGGGCGGAAATTGTCCCACTGGACGAGGGAGGTGTCCTGAAACTCGTCGAGAAGAAAATGCTCGTAGCGCACGCCCGTTTTTTCATAGACAAACGGGACGTCCGACCCGTCTATGATGCGGCTCAGCAGGGCGTTGGAATCCTCAAGACAGAGAATGTTGCGCTCCTTGAGAAGACCGCTGAACGCCTCCGAAAGTTCACGGGACACGCCGAAGCCGTAAACCACATCCCTGATCTGGATCGCCGTGCGGTAGGCCCGGTAATATGGGGACACTCCGCCGGACTTATGATCATAGAACAGTCTCAGGAAGTTCCGCGCAGCCTCCTCATAATCTGAGGGAAGTTCATCCGAAAGATAAGCCTTGGACTTCGCGAACAGTTTGCTCCGGTCGTCAATCTTCGCGCAGAAGGAATCGGAAGGCGGGTCTATCATTTCTGAGCGTGCAGCCTGTCCGGTAATCTTTTTCAGAGCCTTGGCGACGAAATCGGCCGCTGTCTCGTGGAAGCATTTTTCGCCGAATTTGCGCTCCAAAGCCCCGGCTCTGGCCTTCACGTCTTCGGCAAACCGGTCCGTCAGAGCATCGCAGACCTTCCGGAGCATACGCATATTCTCCTTGGAATATATTTTCGACGGATCGGATATCCCCTTCCCGGACATATATGCCTTGAACTCAGGAGACTGAAGGTCGCCTGCGGCGGCATAAAGCGTGCTCTCAAGCTGGAAATATCCTTTGGAGGAAATCTGGTTCATCATTGATTCCTGCAGCCAGTCGATGACCTCGCCGTCCCTGTCGGAGAGATTTTCCAGCATCCTGTCAACGGATTCGCTCACCACCGAGGATTTGTCGAGTTCGAGCCTGTAGGAGTCAAACTGTCCGAGTTCACGGGCGAAGGAGCGGAGAACCTGCTGGAAAAAGCGGTCTATGGTGAACACGGAGAATGCGCTGTAGTCGTGCAGGATGTCGTTCAGAAGGCGTTCGCAGCGCTTCCTGAGCCGCTCCGCATCCGGGCACAGGGACGGGACGAAATCCGCGAAATAGTCGGATTCGGCCGGAGCGTGAGCGAGGATGTCGAGTTCGCGGAGTATGCGCGCCTTCATCTCCCCCGTCGCCTTGTTGGTGAAGGTCACCGCAAGTATATGACGGTAGGCATACCTGTCATCAGATTTGAGCAGCAGCGAAATGTAAGTTTTCGCCAGAGTGTATGTCTTGCCGGACCCAGCCGACGCTTTTGCTATGGTTATCATTTTCCGCAGATCATTCTGAAGTCACAATGTTCACAGACATCCGCATCCCCGGTTCTGCGGAATGTCGGATTCTTTTCAAGATCGAAGAGCCCGTCGAGACATTCACGGAGCATTTCAGACGCGGTGTCGATGACGGCCGGAGTGAGGCTGTATTCGAAGCATCCGTCCTTGAATATCCCCGAAACGGAATAGACCGCATTCGTTATCTTACTTTCGCCGACAATCTTCCGTCCTTCGGGGTTCAGGCGAAGCATAAGGTTGTAGATGAAGAACTGCAGGGCGATTTTCGGACGGTTCCGGCTGTCTTTGGCGAATACGGATTCAAATATGTCGCAAGCATTTTTCGCATCCGTTCCCTCTTCGCCCATCACCTTTGATTCGTTGTCAGTCACTTTGCCGGTCTTGTAATCGACCACGCGGACAGTGCCGTCGTCGAAGCTGTCGAGACGGTCGATGAAGCCCTTGAAGGAATACTTTTTACGGAAGTTCTCAGGAGAGGCCGGAGAAGCGGGAGAGGCCGGAGAAGCGGGAGAGGCGCCTGCAAGAGCGTTACCTTCAAATTCAAACGGAAGGTTCTTCTCAAGAGCCAGAATGGTGAAATGGTCGGCACCCCTGGATTTCATAAGACTGAGGTCGTGCTCAAGGGTCCCCCGCACATACTGCTCGATGACCCGGCACAGGACGATGTCCTTTCCGCGCACCTCCACAGACTTTATGGCCTCGCAGATTTCCCTGCGGATGCGTTCCCGCAGCTCCGGCGCGAATTCCTTCGAGAGCCGTTTCCTGATGAACGCCTCGTCCACCCTTCCGACTGGCTCCTTTTGAGTGCCCGGCTTCGCGTAAATCCACTGCATAACCGCGTGAAAGACGGTTCCGAGCGTTCCGCCGTCCAAATTGTCGACAGATTCGGCGAGGTCTCCGAGTTCCAGCACTCTGCCGTAGTAGAATTTCGCCGGACAGGCAAGATAGTCCTGAAGAGCCGTGGCGGAGAATTTGAAATCGCGGAGTTTGTCCAGATCTTCCGGTGTCTTGGGGATTTCCGGTTCGGAATATTCGTCCTCCTGCACGGGAGAGGTCACATAGCGGCGGATCTTCGCTCCGAAGAGATAGTCCAGCTGTTTGACATATCGGCTTTCCTCGCCCGATTTCATCTCTTCCGTACGGGAATCGAAAAGCATCCAGACATTCTCCGCACGCTGAATCATACGGTAGAAATAGTAGGCCCAGACGGCATCCTGATACTCGTAGGTCGGAAGGCCGAAGCCTTTGCGGAGTTCCGGCGGAATGAAGGACGGGCTGAACGAGCGGCGCGGGAATGTCCCCTCGTTGCAGCTGAGGATTATCAGGTTGCGGAAATCGAGCGCACGCATCTCAAGCGGGCCCATCACCTGCAGGCCCTTGAGCGGCTCTCCGTTGAACGGCACGGAAACTGGTGCGAGCAGCTGGTCGAGCAGACGGAGATAGGTCGCAGGCTTTATCTCAAGTTTCATTTCACCGAGAAGGCAGACAGCACGGTAATAGTCTTTGGCGAAGTCGGTGTCAAGGTCGGAATGGCCGCATTCAGCAAGAAGAGCTCCGACACGGCTCAGCACGGATTTATGGTACTCCGCAACAGCGCATACCGCTCCGGCCGAGGCTTCTGTGAGGTCGCCCTGAATCGGGGTGAAGAAAAGGGAAAGCAGCGGCGAAGGGGTGAAATCGGAGGAGTCTATGTAGCTTCTGCGGCCGTTCAGGACTGCGGAGCAGACAGCGTTGTCCCCTTCGTCGGCGATTTTACGGAATATGTTGTTGGACAGGACGCTGCGCACGTGGCGGTGATAGAAGTAGGTCTTCCCGCCGCGGACAAGCCTGTTCATCTGCGCGGCTGAGAGGGCGGACATCAGAACGCAGAGGTCGCTGCCCTTCATCGGGTAGCCCATCGTGACGTTGATGTCCCGGACGTCGTCCGGAATGGAGTTCAGCACGGGGAGCAGCAGTTCCTCGTCGGGGA
>CAVEHG010000057.1:0-741 GCA_963615405.1 bacterium
GGTAGCCCCAAACCGGACCCCAGAGTCCCGCGCCGTAGCAAGGGATGACGGTGACGAATTCGCCGTTGATGTCAAACTCATAGACAGGAAGCTTGAGTTCTTTCTCGGCCTCTTTGTCTCCGGCTTCAATCTTCTTGATGATGTCGTTCTGCTTTTTGAGGTCTGCAGTTGACGCCACCTGAATGTCGTTGAGATTTTCCTTTCCGAGGTTCATGCTTTCGCCGATTTTATGGCCTTTGCTGTCGATGTAGTAGGCGTCGGTGACCTTGTCCCTGTAGGTTGCAAGGATGTCGGTGTCCTCGGTGATGCTGAAATTGTCGTCGGCCTGAGCCGCGGCTGTGAGCACCTTGGTGATTGTCTCAAGTTTCACGTTCTCGTTCTGCTTCTCCTTGAGACCCTCTGCTGCGAGAGCCAGAATCGCCGCGACCACAACCACGAGAACGGTTGAATATATAACTGTATATACGTTGCTGTTTGTATTCATATTATATAGGTATTAGGCGATATTTACTTTTTTGTTGTGCCTTTTGATCGAGCACTCGATTACGCAGTGGTCGATGAGCGGAGCGAAGGTGTTCATCAGAAGTATCGCGAGCATCATTCCTTCCGCATATCCCGGGTTCCAGATCCTGACGGTCACAGCGAGAGCTCCGACAAAGAATCCGTAGATCCACTTGCCCCACTCGGTCTGGGCCGAAGTGACAGGGTCGGTCGCCATAAAGACTGAACCGAAGAGGAATC
>CAVEHG010000057.1:751-8963 GCA_963615405.1 bacterium
AGCCACTCCCGTGCATACGAGGATGAGCGCTCCGAGGAGTATCGCAATCACTGAAGTCTCTCCGACTGCCCCCGGAATCGTTCCGACGACCATGTCGAGGAGTGACCAGCTGTGCTCCGCGAACCCTTCGAGTGACGGGTTGGAAAGCGGAGTCGCTCCGGAGAAACCGTCAACGAGTCCGTTGCCCGCGCACCAGGCGTTGTCACCGGCTCCGAGACCGCCGATCCAGACGGTGTCGCCGGACATTTTGCTCGGGTAGGAGAAGAACAGGAACGCGCGTGCGAGAAGTGCAGGGTTCCAGATGTTCATACCCGTGCCTCCGAAGACTTCCTTGCCGAAGATGACTGCGAATGCGACTGCAAGTGCGAGCATCCAGAGCGGAACGTCCACAGGGACGATGAGCGGAATGATCATTCCTGAAACGAGATAGCCTTCGTTGACCTCGTGGCCGCGAAGCTGTGCGGAAGTGAACTCGATGGCGAGACCTACGATGTAGGAAACGAGGTAGAGCGGAAGAATCTTCACGATACCGTAGCCTACGATAGGCCAGAATCCCCAGTCAAGTCCGTATGCGATGGCGTGCTGGTAGCCCGTGTTCCAGATTCCGAAAAGGAGAGCAGGAACGAGCGAGAGCACAGCGATGATCATCACCCTCTTGAGATCGACGCAGTCCCTGATGTGCGAACCTTTTTTGGTCACGGTGTCCGGGACGAAAAGGAATGTCTCGAATGCGTCGAATGTCGAATGAAGGAATCCAAGCTTTCCGCCTTTCTCAAAGGTGGGCTTGATTTTATTCACATATTTTCTTAATGCGTTCATAATCTTTCCGTTAAGCCATTTCCTTCAACATAAGGGAGATGCCGTCCTCGATGATTGACTGAATCTCAATCTTTGACGGATCGACATATTCGCAGAGCGCCAGATCCTCCGGAAGAACTTCGTAGATTCCGAATTTCTCCATCTTCTCGATATCCTGTGCAAGGCAGGCTTTCACGAGATAGACAGGGAAGAGGTGCATCGGGAGGACTTTCCCGTAAACATCCGAAACCACGAATGCGCGGACTCCTCCGTGAGTGTTGGTGTCCATATCATATTTTTTCTTCGGCGTGAGCCAGGAGAAATAGGTGTGCGAAGCGCTGAACTGGCTGGTTCTGAACGGTTTCGCCCATCCGAACATCTCAAAGTCGTTGCCTTCCTTGAGTATGGTCACCTGATTGTCGAAGAATCCGAGGAATCCGTCGATGCCGACAGATGTGCCTGAAAGCGCGTCGCCGCTGATGAAACGGAGTTTCTCTGGCTCCTGATAGAACCACGCGAACTCCTTCATTGACATTCCCGGAACGCAACTTACATATGCCGGTTCAACGGCACGCGGGCCTGTGATGGCGATTTTCCTCCTCAGGTCATATTTTCCCGTGCGGAAGAGCTTTCCGATTGCGGCGAGCATAACCATCGAAACGGTCCACACAGTCTCTCCCTTGCGGATAGGGCTGATGTGGTGAATCTGCACTCCGACATTGCCTGCCGGGTGTTTGCCCGTGAAAGTGTGCGGGATGATGTTCTCAAGCTTGTGGAACGGTGTTCCGGAGTAGTTCGCACTGTCGAATGACATATGGACTCCTCCTTCCGTGAGTTTGCCCAGAGCGTTGACGGCAGTCTGGATGTCGGCGAACTCGTCCCTGAGGGCATACTCCATGTCCGCAGCGAGTGGAGCCGTGTTGAACGCTGAAATGAAGATGGCTTTCGGCTTGACTTCAGGATTGGCGATGATGCCGTATGGCCTTTGGATGATTGCCGGCCAGAGACCGCTTTTGAGAAGGGCGGTCTTGACAGCCTCGCCGTCGAGTTCCGCAACCCTCTTCACTCCAAAGTCAACAAACTCCTGCGTCTGATCCGCTTTGATGCGGATTTCAAGCAACTTTCTCTTTTCTCCGCGGACGATTTCCACCACCTCACCGCTGACCGGGGAGGAGAAGAGAATGTCCTGGGCCATCTTGTCTGCCATTACAGGCGTGCCTGCGAGTACCTTGTCGCCTTCCCTGACAAGAAGTTTCGGGACGAGCCCCCTGAAATCGGCAGGCTTCACGGCGATAATGTCCGGGGCAATCACCTTTCTGGTGTTGAGGGCCGCCGCTCCTTCAAGAGGAATGTTCAGACCCTTTTTCAAATAGATGTTGTTTGACATTATAAAACGTTTTTGAGTATAATTTTTTATATTTTCAAAAAACCGCCGCGAAGATACGCATTTTTTGCTAAATTCGCGCTCCCAAACCTAATAAAAAAGAGAGGAAATGGAAATCAGTCAAAGTTTGGCCTTCGAGGGGTTGAATCCTGTTCAGAAACAGGCGGTTGAGTGTATTGAAGGCCCGGTGCTGATAGTGGCCGGAGCGGGTTCGGGGAAGACCAGGGTTCTGACCTGCCGCATAGCCAATATCCTCAGTAGGGGCTGTGATCCGAAGGAGATTCTGGCGCTGACTTTCACCAACAAGGCGGCGAAGGAAATGAAGGAGAGAATAGCGCTGATGGTGGGTGAACGCAAGGCCCGCCGCCTCTATATGGGGACCTTCCACTCGATTTTCATCCGTCTGCTCCGCATCTATGCCGCAGAGATAGGCTACAGGCCTGATTTTACAATATATGACACCGACGATTCCATCCGCCTCATCAAGACCTGCCTGAAGGAAATGCAGCTCGACGACAAGGTCTACAAGCCAAAGGAGGTGCAGTCGCGGATTTCATATGCCAAGAACAACCTCGTGACGGCCTCAAAGTACCGTGAGAGTCCGAATGCCATCGAACAGGACCGCAGGCG
Source organism: bacterium (assembly GCA_963615405.1). Taxonomy (GTDB): domain Bacteria; phylum Bacteroidota; class Bacteroidia; order Bacteroidales; family UBA932; genus Cryptobacteroides. Next base: position 3,564 of record CAVEHG010000057.1, read on the forward strand.
CAAGATGCCGAGAATCAATGAGATATATGCCCTGTATTCGCAGAAGTGCCGCCAGTCCGGAGTTATGGATTTCGACGACGTTCTCCTGAATATGAACATACTTCTCCGCGACTCGCCGAAATCGTATGAGGAAATTGCCGGAATGTTCAGCCATATCCTCGTGGATGAGTATCAGGACACGAATATGGCCCAGTACATAATACTCCGGAAACTTTCGGCGTTTCACAGGAATATATGTGTCGTGGGCGACGATTCTCAGTCGATTTACGGATTCCGCGGGGCCAGAGTCGAGAATATCCTCAGTTTCCAGAAGGATTATCCGGGGTGCAGAATTTTCCGTCTTGAGCAGAACTACCGTTCGACGCAGACCATCGTGAATGCCGCCAACTCTTTGATAGCCAAGAACTCCGCGAGGATTCCGAAGACCTGCTATTCAAAGGGGGACGAGGGCGAGAAGATCCATCTGATAAAGGCATACACCGAGACGGAGGAGGCGATTCTCATCGTTTCGTCGATTATGACGGCCCTGAGGCGCGAATCCGCCCAGTATCAGGACTTTGCGATACTTTACCGTACGAACGCGCAGTCCCGTGCGCTGGAGGAGGCTCTCCGCAAGAGAAACATCCCTTATAAGATATATTCCGGAAATTCGTTCTATGAAAGGGCGGAGGTGAAGGATGCGATGGCCTATCTCAAACTGACAGTGAACATCAGCGACGACGAGAGTTTCAGACGGATAGTGAACAAACCGGCCAGAGGGATAGGGGATACCTCGATTGCAGCGCTCGCGGCCGCCGCCCACAATCACGGGACGACTCTTTTCAAAGCCGTATATGAATCAGATCTTGACACTTACGGGCTCAAGCAGGCTGCGGTTGCGAAGCTCCGCTCATTCTGTGACCTCATTGCGAAGAATTCTGTGCGGGCGGCGACAGAGGATGCGTTCACCGTGGCGGATGCCGTGCTCAGGGAGAGCGGTCTCTGGGCATTTTTCAAGTCGGACACGTCTGTCGACGGGCAGTCGCGTTTCGCGAACATCGAGGAGCTGCTCAACGGCATCAAACTTTTCATTGAAGAGAGAAATGCCGAATATGCCGAGGATATGGTCGCCGAGGAGAAAATCGTATCTCAGGACGATTTGAAAGATTCTGATTATCCGTTGGTTACGCTCAGCTCATATCTTGAGAACATCACCCTGATGAGCGCGGCTGACGTGAGCGACGAAGAAACGGCGAACCGTGTCGCTCTGATGACTGTCCACACTTCCAAGGGGTTGGAGTTTCCGTATGTCTATATCGCCGGGATGGAGGAAAACCTCTTTCCTTCAGGCGGTCTGCTCGCTTCGGAACACGATGTGGAGGAGGAACGCCGGCTGTTCTATGTTGCGGTCACGCGTGCGAAAAAGGAGGTTTCGCTCTCGTTTGCAACTACGAGAATGCGCAACGGGAAATCCGAATCCAACGCTCCGAGCCGTTTCATAACGGAAATTGACCGGCAGTTCATCGCCAATCCGATTGAACCCGGGGATGATTTCGATTCCGATGCGGATTCCGCCGCCGGCCGGATCGGCTGGGGAGGTTTCTCCGGCCGCGGAGGCGGCCGCTCCTTCCTGGGGCGCTCATCCGTCTCCCCGACACCTTTCCACAAGCCGGTTCCTCCGGTCGCTCCGGTGCCGCCACGCTCATCCGTCTCCCCGACACCTTTCCACAAGCCGGTTCCGCCGAAAAGTTCGGCCGCCGATTTCGTCCCGACACCGGTGTCTGAACTCCGCGCCGGGCAGAGAATCGAGCACAACCGCTTCGGTTTCGGGGTCATACGGAGTCTCGACGGCGTGGCTCCGGACCTTAAGGCTACAATCGCCTTCGACGGGTCCGGCGAAAAGGTTCTGCTGCTCCGCTATGCGAAAATCCGTAAAGTCTGACGCCAAAATCCCATCTGTATGCCCCTGCAATGGGGTATTTTAAATAATTTTTAAGGCAGTTCAAAAAAAGAAACGAAAGTTTTTCTTTTTTTGAGGGTCGTGCATTCCATCTTGACATATATTTGCGGCACCGTCGTTTCAGAGCGGCTCAAATTTTAATGCGGATCGTTTCCAATCCGCTTCGAACAGCCCGCTCTCATACCGTCGGATTAAATGTGCGTCAATATGAAAAGTTACAATCGGATTGCGGCAGTCTTTTCGCCCGCATTGCCCTCGGCCTTCTGCCTTCTGGCATCTTGTCTTTTTTCTTCCTGTTCCCTGTTTTCAGCGCCGGATGAGGGATTGGACGGAACTCCCGAAACCGCAGGGATTTCAGGCCTGCGGCTGAGATTTGACAGGGAGACCGTCCTGGAAACCAAAGCGGTGGCCGAAAACATAGACACCAACAGTTTCATCCTTGAGCTCAAGGATTCTCAGGACAAGGTGATTTACAGCGGCAGGTACGGCGACTCCCCTGAACAGTTCGACCTGCCCTCCGGCAGCTACACGGTGAAGGCCGTCTCGTCCGATTTCAAGACACCCGCGTTCTCCTCGCCCCAGTATGGGGACGAGCAGTGCGTGGTGGTTCCTGCCGGCAAGATCATAGGCGTGAAGCTTACCTGCACGATGATGAACTGCGGCATCAGCCTCAACATCGCTTCCGGATTTCTGACTCAATACCCCAAGTCGAGTCTTTTCGTGAAGTCGGATGACGGGCGGCTGCCCTATTCATACACGGAGAAGCGGATCGCCTATTTCCGGCCGGGCAGGATCAGCCTGCAGATGCTGGACGACAGCGAAAGCCGCACGCTGGTGACGCGCCGGCTCTCGGCGGGAGACGTGCTGAAACTTTCAGTCAGGGTTTCCGGCTCCACGTCGGCTTCCGCGCAGGGTGAACCGTCAGGAATCAGCATCGCTGTGGACACTGCGAAGAATTGGATTTCAGGGACTTACACGATAGGTGGCGGGACCTCTGGCGGCTCGTCCGGGGATTCTTCGTCGGACGGTGACGGCTCTTCCGGGGCGGGATGCTCGGCGGAAGATGCGATGACCATCTCTATGGCAAAGGAGTGCATCGGGGAGACCGATGTCTGGGTCGGGGGCTACATAGTCGGAGGTGACCTCACTTCAGCAAACGCAAGTTTCACCGCTCCGTTCAAGTCCCGCAGCAACATTCTGCTCGGACCGCGTTCATCGGTGACCTCGCGCGAAAACTGTCTGTCGGTGCAGTTGCCGGAAGGTGATGTGCGTGATGAACTGAATCTTGTTGACAATCCGCAGATGCTCGGCTGTCACGTGCTCCTGTGCGGTGACATCGTCGAGTCATATTACGGAATGGTAGGGCTCAAAAATGTCAGTGAATTTGTGGCGGAATGATCCCGCCTTTTTACCCGGCCTCTTCCCATTCGTTCAATAAAACTCAATAAAGTTCAATAAAACAGGGGATGAGTTTTAATTGAGATCATTTCCCGGCGACGATTATGACGATTTCGCCTTTCGGCTCGTGCTCCCTGTACCAGGCGGCGACTTCTGCGAGCGTGCCGCGGCGGTGCTCCTCGTGGATTTTGGAAATTTCCCTTGCCACGCTGCACCGGCGCTCCGCTCCGAAATATTCGGAGAACTGCTCGAGTGTCTTGACGAGGCGGTATGGCGATTCATAGAAAATCATCGTGCGTTCCTCTTCGGCGAGCTCCTTCATCTTTGTCTGTCTGCCCTTCTTGACAGGAAGGAAGCCCTCGAAGCAGAACCGGTCGCAGGGGAATCCTGAACTGACAAGCGCAGGGACAAAAGCTGTCGCCCCGGGGAGCGTGAAGACTTCGATACCCTCCTCCACGCAGGTTCTGACCAGCAGGAATCCAGGATCGGAAATCCCCGGGGTGCCGGCGTCGCTGATGAGCGCCACATTGAGCCCGGCGAGAATCCTGTCCCTGATGATGGCGGCCGTCTTGTGCTCGTTGAATTTATGGTGGGATTCGAGCTTCCCGCGGATGTCATAGTGCTTGAGCAGCACGGAACTCGTCCTGGTGTCTTCCGCGAGGATCAGATCCGCCTCCTTGAGTACGCGGACGGCGCGGAAAGTCATATCTTCGAGGTTTCCGACCGGAGTCGGAACGATATATAATGTTCCAGCCATGATTACTTAGCAGGCATTACCAAGTTATTTTTTAGTGATTCCTTATCTAAGTTTGCGTCTGACGGCCATCATGAACCGGTAGACCACATCCGACCCTGTGTTCCACTCAGGGTGCTCCCCAAGGACGAATTTCACTCCCTCTTCGAAAGACGGCATCGCGTTAAGCGCCGCGAGGGTTTCCTTGAAGGAGGTCGGGTTCTCGTGGAAAAGCGTGTTTATGAAGAGTATGCGGTCGTTGAGGGAAATGGCGCTGCGGATATCGTTCACGCTCGCCCCCGGGATATCCGTCCGCCAGCTTTCCTTCTCCGCCATCCTGTCCATCACCGCGCCGGTCGCGGCGTGCGCCTCTCCGAGGGGAACGACCACAATTTCATCGTCGACTTCGAGTCCGAAAACGGCAGGAACTTCCGCTTCCGGAACTGTTTCCTCCGGAAGATCTTCTTCAACCGCCGCAACCGGCAGATGTCCGGCGACCAGCGACTCAAGATTTTCAACCTGTTCCTTCAGTGAACGAATTTGTGTCAGAAGGCTCTCCAAAAACTGCGTCTGATTGTTTTCCATAACCTGATAATTGACTATCTTTGCGTCTGCAAAAGCTATCTTTGCGACTGCAAAATTAGATAAATTACTCAAATAATCACGGAAATGTTTCTTGAAAAGGCTAAAACCGCAGGTTCGATAGAGGTCATCTGCGGCTCGATGTTTTCGGGCAAGACCGAGGAACTCATCAGAAGAATAAGGCGCGCACAGTTCGCCAACCAGAAAATCGCGATTTTCAAACCCTGCATCGATGTACGCTACTCCGAGGATTACGTGGTCTCCCACGACAGCAAGCACATCCCTTCCTTCCCGATAGACTCCCCGGCAAAGATCCTTTCAATGACAACCGGAGTGCAGGTCGTGGGCATCGACGAGGCTCAGTTCTTCGACGAGACCATAGTCGATGTGGCCCAGTCGCTTGCGAACAGCGGCGTGAGGGTCATAATAGCCGGACTCGACACTGACTTTCTCGGGAAACCTTTCGGCCCTATGCCGGCTCTGATGGCTGTCGCCGAGGACGTCCAGAAAGTCCACGCCATCTGCGTGAAATGCGGAGGCCCCGCCCAGCATTCCCACCGTCTCTCCAAGAGCGAAAAACTCGTGGAACTTGGCGAAAAGGACATTTACGAGCCTCTGTGCCGGCATTGCTACAACGAGGCCATCGCCTCCGAGCGCTAAAATAGGGATAACTCCGCCTGATACAGGGCGTCCCGCCGGATTTCCGGCGAATTCGGGTACCCCACGACCCCCCCCCAACGTATTAGGG
>CAVEHG010000058.1:0-8802 GCA_963615405.1 bacterium
GCTCCAATACGCCGAGGAGCACGGAATTGACTGGAGGGGGAGTTCGGTGCGGCGAATCATCGGCATCGGCGAGGGACTGCGTGACCAGAACTTCGACCTGAATCTGCTCGGACGGAAAATCAGGGAAAAATGGGATGTTGAGCTGTATGCGACCTATTCGTCGACGGAGATGGGAGCGACTTTCGCCGAATGCCGCTACGGCTGCGGCGGGCACGTGCATCCGGAGCTCATAATTGTAGAAATCATCGGCGAGGACAATCTTCCTGTGCCTGACGGGGAGCCTGGCGAGGTGGTGGTGACGACTCTCGGAGTGGAGGCGATGCCGCTGCTGAGGTTCCGGACGGGGGACATCGCGGCCAAGATCGTCGAGCCTTGCCGCTGCGGACGCAATTCCTACAGGCTGACTCCGCTCGTCGGGCGCAAGAACAATATGATAAAACTGAAGGGGACGACTCTCTATCCGCCGGCGCTGAACGATGTGCTGGACAATACCGACTATGTCGAGAACTATGTCGTCGTGGTGCGTGACAGCGATGCCGGGACCGATGAGGTCGTGGTGAGGGTAGGCCTGAAGGATTGCCATCCGGAAGATGTGGTGAAGGATCTCAAGGACCGTTTCCGCTCGCGCGTGAGGGTGGCTCCGATTGTGGAGGTATGCCCTGTCGGGGATATTCGTGCCGTGAATTTTCCTGCGAAATCCCGCAAGCCCGTGAAATTCATCGATGAACGGGCCCGTTGAGAGAGGAGAAAAGAAAAGATGTGGAAAAGCGTGGGATTTAACCCGCCCCAATACGGGTAACTCACGAACATCCAACGAATCAGTGCATATAAACCCTGAATTCCCAACGGAATAAGGTGTATGTAAAACTCAAAGAAACTGAAATATGAACAGGGTTGTGATAACGGGACTGGGAATATGGTCCTGCATAGGAAAGAACCTCGACGAGGTGCGCGACTCGCTCTGGAACGGGCGGTCCGGAATCGGGATTGATCCGGTCCGGAGGGAACTCGGCTTCAGAAGCGCCCTGACCGGAATTGTCGAGGTGCCTCAACTGAAGGGCCTGCTCTCCCGTGCGCAGAGAAACTATATGCCGGATCAGGCGAAATTCGCGTGGTGCGCCACCGACGAGGCTCTTCGCAATGCGCGGATAGACCAGGACTGGCTGGACAGCCACGAGGTCGGGATTCTCTACGGCGGTGACAGTTCCGTGGAACCGGCAGTGAAGGCCGCGGACACTGTGCGCGAAAAACGGGATACGGTGATGTGCGGTTCGGGCTCGATTTTCCAGTCGATGAACTCCACAGTGACGATGAATCTCAGCTGCATTTTCCATCTCAAGGGCATAAACCTGACCGTTTCCGGTGCCTGCGCCAGCGGTTCGCACGCAATCGGACTCGCCTCGCTGCTGATTGCCGAGGGACTGCAGGATATGATTGTCTGCGGCGGCGCACAGGAAATCAACCCGTGGGCAGTCTGCTCATTCGACGGGATTTCGGCTTTTTCCACCCGTGAGGATGCTCCCGCAAAGGCTTCGCGTCCGTTTGACCGGGATCGCGACGGTCTTGTCCCGAGCGGCGGAGCGGCCACTGTAATACTTGAAAGCTATGAGTCGGCAGTCCGTCGCGGCGCTCCGATTCTTGCCGAGGTTCTCGGCTACGGATTCTCCTCAAACGGCGACCACATATCTTCGCCTAATGTCGACGGCCCCGTGCGCTCCCTTGAAATGGCTCTGCGGCGCTCCGGACTCCGTGCCTCAGACATAGGCTACGTCAACGCCCACGCAACCTCCACCCACGTGGGGGATGCGAACGAGGCCAAGGCGCTCCTCCGCGTGTTCGGCGAACGAAGTGTCGAGGTTACGAGCACCAAGTCCCAGACCGGGCACGAGATGTGGATGGCGGGGGCCAGCGAGGTTATATATTCCCTGTTGATGATGAAGGGCGGCTTCATAGCCCCGAACCTCAATTTTGAGAATCCGGATGAGGATTCGGAGCATCTTCTCATTCCGTCCGGACGCGTGGAGAAGCGTTTTGACACCTTCCTCTCCAATTCATTCGGTTTCGGCGGAACAAATTCTTCGTTGATAATCAGGGATATAAGATAAAGGGATATAAAATAAATCAGAAAACATACGAAACGTAAACTATGAAGACAGCTTTGGTTACCGGCGGAAGCCGCGGAATAGGAAGCGCTGTGTGCATCGAACTGGCGAAGAAAGGATATTATGTGATCATAAACTATGTCTCCAATGAGTCGAAGGCTCAGGAGACATTGACCCTTGTCCGTGAAGCCGGCGGTGACGGGGAACTGCTGAAGTTCGATGTCGCTGACAGAAATGCAGTCGCTGAGGCTCTGAACGGATGGGCGGCCAGGCATCCGGATGAATATGTGGAGGTGCTGGTGAACAATGCAGGTGTGCGTCGCGACAATCTGCTTGTCTGGATGGAGGACGGGGACTGGGACAAGGTTATCGACACAAACCTTTCAGGGTTTTACAATGTGACGAAGTGTCTGATTAAGCCTATGATAATCAAGAAGTTCGGCCGTGTCGTCAATCTTGCGTCCCTTTCCGGGCTCAAGGGTCTGCCGGGGCAGTGCAACTACTCTGCGGCAAAGGGCGGACTCATCGCCGCCACAAAGGCTCTGGCGCAGGAGGTCGCGAGGAAGGGTGTGACAGTCAATGCGGTGGCTCCGGGCTTTATCCGCACGGATATGGTCGAAGGACTTGACGAGGCGGAATTGCGCCGGACAATCCCGGCAGGGCGTTTCGGCACTCCGGAGGAGGTCGCGTCTCTCGTTGGATTTCTCGTATCTGCGGAAGCATCCTACATCACAGGGCAGTGTGTAGGCATAAACGGCGGTCTGTATTGAACCGGCGGCGGCTTCAGAGACTTGTCCCGGCAGCTTCTTGAACTTGTTCCCTCAGAGGCTGCGCGGCGATGCAAAATTTTCTTGCGGCGGCGTGAAATTTTTTTTTGCCATATAGAAAAATAGTCTTATACTTGCACCGCAATTTGAAAAAAGAAAAAACAGATATGGAAACGAAGAAAAGACGCGTAGTGAGCTACGAAAATATGGATGAGGCTCTTCAGGCTGCATTCAACGAGAAGTATCCCAAAGGCTTCAGCGACTATCTTCCTGACCTGAAGGAATATCCGAAACCGGACGGAACATCGTTCTATGCAGTGACGGTCGAGACCGAGGATGCCGTATGTCTCGTGAAGATAAAGGTTCGTACCGACGATGCCGAGGACATCGAGAGATGGCTTGACAGCAATGATGACGAGGAGGAAGACGATGCATCGGGCGAGGAGAACGGCGATGCACTTCCTGACGATAATATTTCTCAGTACTCTAATGATGATGAACCGGCAGAATAGGGGAGGAGGGGAATAAAAAGCGGTCTACTGCGTTCCTCTCCTTGCCAAAATCCTCACAACCAAAAGGTTGCTCCGGTTTTCGCTTCGTCGAGAGCCTTGTATCCCATCTTTTTATTCCCCTCCTCCACCCACCGCACGAAAGAGACTGACCAAAAGCGGTCTACTGCGTTCATTTTCTTCTCACAGTACATAAGAGAGGATGACTTATGGGTCACCCTCTCTTTTTTATGTTTACTCAGAGGCGTCGGAGGGCGAATAACACATCCCCGGGAGGGTGTGGAGCGCAATAAATTTATTATATTTGCAGTTTTCAAACCAGACGATGAACAAGAACCCTAAACTGAGAATAAAGGCGGCGCTCGCTCCGGTGCGGAGCGTTCTGAACAGGATGCCCGAGAGGAATCTTGTGCTGCTGCTTTCCCTTGCGGTGGGGGTTCTCTGCGGGCTTGCGGCAGTCGCTCTGAAACTCAGCATCGAGTACATCCACGATGCCCTGACCTTGTGGTTTGAGGGGAAAGACGGCTACAACTGGCTTTATTTCGTCTATCCGGGAATCGGAATGCTCCTGTCCCTGCTTTTCGTGAAATACATAGTCCGCGACAACATCGGACACGGGGTCACCAAGGTGCTGCTTGCAGTCTCAAAGAACGAGTCCAAGATTAAGCCGCACAATATGTGGACATCGCTCGTCTCCAGTTCCGTCACCATCGGTTTCGGCGGTTCGGTGGGTGCGGAGGCGCCGATAGTTTACACCGGAGCCGCCATCGGGTCCAATCTCGGCCGCTATATGGGGCTGAGTTACAAGAATATAACCATTCTTCTCGGCTGCGGCGCGGCCGGTGCTGTCGCCGGCATATTCAAGGCACCTCTTGCCGGTGTCCTCTTCACTCTGGAGATTCTTCTCTTCAACATATCGATGTCCTCAATCCTTCCGCTGCTGATTTCCACGGTTTCGGCGACGGTCGTGTCCTACATATTCCTCGGCAACGGGGCCGTCTTCGCCGCCGATCTCGTTCCGTTTTCGATGTCCAACATCCCGTTCTACATAATCCTCGGTTTGTGCTGCGCGGCTTTCTCAATCTATTTCACCCGCTGCACGCTCTGGCTGGAGGACAAGGTGAAGTCAATCGGGTCTCCGTATCTCCGCTGGGGAGTTTCAGCGCTCGGACTCGGTTTGCTCATATTCCTTTTCCCGCCGCTCTATGGCGAGGGTTACGGCACGGTGAACGAGATGCTTGCCTGTGAGAGCATTAATTACGATGGACAGACCGTCCTCGCACCGATTCTGAAATTCCGTTGGGCGGTGCCGATTTTCTTCCTCATAGTCCTGATTCTCAAGGTGTTCTCGATGACCTTCACCAATGCCGGCGGAGGTGTCGGAGGAACTTTCGGACCGACTCTTTTCATCGGGGCTCTGGCGGGTTTCGTGGTTGCGAGGACAATCAACCTCATTCTCGGGAGCTCTCCGCTCTCCGTTCCGGAACAGAATTTCGTGCTCGTCGGGATGGCCGGGCTTATGGCCGGTGTCATGCAGGCTCCGATGACCGCCATCTTCCTCATAGCAGAGATTTCCGGAGGCTACGAGCTCTTCATCCCGCTGATAATCACCGCCACCATATCCTTCGGGGTCACCCGAATCTTTGAGCCATATTCGATTTACACCAAGCGAATCGCCAAGAGGGGAGAGCTGCTCACCCACGACAGCGACCAGGCCGTGCTGACCCTGCTGAAAGTCACCGACCTGATAGAGGATGATTTCAACCCTGTCAGGATCGACGACACTTTCGGAAATCTGCTTGACGTCGTGGCCGGTTCACACCGCAACATATTCCCGGTGCTCGATGTCAATGGACGTTTTCAGGGCTATGTGATGCTCGACGACATCCGTCCCGATATGTTCCGGACTGAACTCTATGCTTCGCGGCACGTCTTCAACTATATGAAATCCGCCCCGGAGTATGTCTATGCCGATGAAAAGATGGACAGCGTGATGGCGAAATTCGAGAAGACCGGTGCCTGGAACCTGCCTGTGGTCACGAGGGACAGGAAATATGTCGGATTCGTCTCGAAGTCGAAGATATTCTCCGCCTACAGAACGCAGCTGAAGGAAGTTTCACACGAATGACGGATATCCGAATGGCGTTTGCCGAAGAAAAGAAACATACCATACTGATGACTGATACCAAATGAAGGAAATATATCTGAAGAAAATAGCCTCCGACCTCGGAGTGAAGGTCTGGCAGGTCGAAAATACAGTTGAACTGCTTTCCCAGGGGGCGACGGTGCCTTTCATTTCGCGCTACCGCAAGGAGCGCACAGGCTCTCTGGACGATGTGGCGGTCTCGCAGATCAAGCATCTTGCCGAGGATTTCGATGCGATGGAGAAGCGCAAGGAGGGCATACTTGAGACCATCGCCGCGGCCGGAGCGCTGACAGATGAACTCCGGGCTCAGATTGAGGAATGCATCGAGCCGAATGTACTTGAAGATCTCTATCTTCCGTACCGTCCGAAACGGCGTACGAGGGCGACTGCGGCAAAGGAGGCCGGCTATGAGCCTCTTGCCGACAGGATGTGGGAGAATGCCGCGCCGGACCCGAGGCGTGAGGCTGCCGCTTTCGATGACCCTGAAGCCGCTCTTGCCGGAGCCCGCGACATCATCGCGGAACGTCTGAGCGAAACGGCCGTGATACGCGAGGCCATGAGGCAGATTCTCCGCACCCGCAGGATAGTCTCCAAAAAGTCGAAGAACGCCCCGTCCGACAAGGCGGACAAATACCGCAGCTATTTCGACTGGTCCGAACCGCTCGCCCACGTGGCTCCGCACCGTCTTCTCGCGATGCTCCGCGGGGAGGACGAGGGTGTGCTGAGCATCAGGATTGACAGCGACGCGGAGAAATGCTGCAAGAAAATCTACTATGAATATTGCCAGGCTCACCGCTATCCGCCGCAGCCGCTTGCTGAGCAGATCAATCTCGCAGTCGAGGACTGTTTCAAGCGTCTGCTCGAACCGTCTGTGAGCGGCGAGGTCATCCGCGAGGCGAAGCAGAAGGCCGACATTGAGTCCATCCGGATTTTCGGGGAGAACCTGCGTCAGCTTCTGCTTGCAGCGCCGGTGGGACAGAAACGCACATTGGCGATAGACCCCGGCTTCCGGACAGGCTGCAAAGTCGTGTGCCTCGATGCTCAGGGCAATCTCCTGCACCACGAAGCCATATTTCCCCACCCTCCGGCAAACGACAAGGTCGCTGCAATCAGAGCCGTGTCTTCGATGATTTCTGAATATGGAATCGAGGTCATCGCCATCGGAAACGGCACGGCATCCCGTGAGACTGAGGAGTTCATAAAGAGAGTCCCGAAGCCGTCGTCGGTGAAGGTTTTTACGGTCAGTGAGGACGGCGCGTCAATCTATTCGGCATCCGAAGTCGCGAGGGACGAATTCCCGGACAAGGATGTGACAGTGCGCGGCGCGGTTTCCATCGGGCGAAGGCTTATGGATCCGCTTGCGGAACTGGTGAAGATTGACCCGAAATCGCTCGGAGTGGGACAGTATCAGTATGATGTGGACCAGAAGCTTCTCAAGGAGAAACTCGACAGCACAGTCGAGTCCTGCGTGAACAGCGTGGGAGTAAACCTTAACACCGCCTCACGCCACCTTCTCGCCTATGTCGCAGGGGTTGGGCCGGCTCTTGCCGACAACATAGTCGCCTACAGGACTGAACACGGCCCTTATTCTTCCCGCCGCGAGCTTCTGAATGTCGCCCGTCTCGGAGAAAAGGTCTTTCAGCAGTGCGCCGGCTTCCTGCGCATCCGTGATGCGGCCAACCCGCTTGACAATTCCGCTGTTCATCCCGAAGCCTATCACATAGTGGACCGGATGGCGGCCTCGCTCGGCGTGGACACAGCCTCGCTTGTGGGCAACGCTGAACTGTGCTCGAAAATCAAGGTTGAGGAATTTGTGGAGGGCGATTTTGGACTTCCTACTCTTAACGACATTCTCAAGGAGCTCGTGAAGCCCGGCCGTGACCCCCGTGAGGAGGCGCAGGCGTTCGAATTCGCTTCTGACATTCACACGATTGACGATCTCAAGACCGGTATGGTTCTTCCGGGAATCGTGACCAATGTCACTGCCTTCGGCGCTTTCGTGGACATCGGAATCAAGCAGAACGGGCTTATCCACGTGTCGCAGATGAGTGTTCCCGGAAAAGACAACCGCCCCCAAAAGGTCAGCGACCCGTCGAAGGCGGTTCATCTTCACCAGAAGGTTAGCGTTACCGTGGTTTCAGTCGATCTGGACCGCAACCGAATCGGTCTCCGGCTGAACTAAGTTCAAACAAAAGGGGGCGACTTTTTGGTCTCCCCCCCCTTACTTGCTGAGTTCAGTACGGATTATTCGCTCTTAACAAAAGAAGCCTTGAGGAGATAGTCCGCGCTCTGCTTTGCTGCATCCAGCATTGCGGAGTCAATCTGAGGACTGGTGTACGGAGTTCCGTCGGCGTTCCTGAGGTAGTCCTTCGCCTGCTCAATCTCAACGAACCAGTCGTTCATCCCGTTGGCGTAGAACTGGTTGAAGATGGCCTCAAAGTCAATCTCTCCGCTCTGCCCGATGACGAACGCATCCTTGATGTGGAGAAGCTCTATCCTGTTTGGGTATTTCTTCAGATATTCCACCGGATCTTTTCCGCCTTTCGTGCACCAGAAGACATCAAGTTCGAAGCAGACATACTGCGGGTCAGTGTTCTCGACGAGATATTCCCACATCACCTTGTCGCTGTCCTTGAGGGTCTGGAACTCCCCGGCGTGGTTGTGATATCCCAGTTTCAGTCCGTACTCCGCAGCCAGGCGTCCCACGCGGTTGAAGTAGTCGCATTCTTTGCGGACTTCTTCCTCGGTGTATTCCACCCTGTAGCTCGGGATGACGAAATATTTCCCGCCGCAGGCCTTCTGAATCTCAAAGAGTTCCCTCCAGCGGTTCATTACGGCTTCCTCATTTTCAGGATCTTCGGCGAGTGAAGAGTGTGTCGAAACGATATTCGCTCCAAGGCTGTCGCAGACACCCTTGAAATCGGCGGCCGGAAGCCCGAAGACTTTCGTGTCTCCGCCCCACTGGACAAGCTCGTAGGAGTTGTAGCCGTAGGATGAGAGAGCCTCAAGCGTTCCCCTGGCATCGGCCTTCATTGAATTCATCACAGTGTAGAGCTGGATGCCGATGTTCTTTTTCGGCGCCTTGTTGCAGCAGGACGAAACTGACACCATCATTCCGGCCGCCGCCACAATCAGTGCTATTGATTTCGCTTTCATGCAATTTGTATAATGTTATGGGGAAAGGGGGTGAATAAAAAGATGGGATACAAGGCTCTCGACGACGCGAAAACCGCAGCAACCTTTCGGTTGTGAGGATTTTCGTTAGGAGAGGAACGCAG
>CAVEHG010000059.1:0-8543 GCA_963615405.1 bacterium
ACGCAGCGGTAGGTGTCAATGGGTTCCGAATCGGAAACGTTGATATTCCCTTTTATCTTGTATCCGTGTTTGTTCTCAATTTTGTTTGATCCGTAAGGTCCGAACGAGAAGTAGGTCCTGCAGAATGTTGGAGTTGTTTCGCCGGCGTAATAAAAAGCTAAGGCCATTTCAAGCTGATTCGGCACTCGCCAGCCTTCCGGACATATATCGTTTTCTTCACCGGCGGCAATCTTTTCGTCCACATTCGTATTGAACGCCTCGAAAAGGCAGGAAGTCATACTTTTGGACCCTGACTGCATTTCGAACACCTTGTAGAGCTGGTTTTCCGGTGCTGTTTCCGCGTGCATAGGAAGTTCCTTGGATGTATAGTAGCGCAGAGCCTTTGAGTTGAGGTTGGACGCATCGAAGCGTTTGCCATCGGTGGAGGTCGTCACTTCCACATAGTTCTGCGGCTTTTCGCTCATAGTGTAGCTTTCGTCTGATACTCCGCCCAGATAACCGAGATTTCTGATACAGCGAACAGTACCATAGTCTGTAACATCATTCCACGAATTGTATCCGCCGACGGAAACGCCCTCTTCCGCCCACACCATCATAGGCGCATTGCTGTTGCTGCCATCAGCCGTACTGGAGGCTACGTGCTGCTGCCAGATTTTATCATCGGTTGAGGCCATTTCTTCCGGAGTGCGGTTATATAGCTGTGTGGTCTTGTTCAGAAGGTTCTTTCCTACGAACATTCCGATGAGCTGCTGGATGGAGGCCGTGTACCAGCGGAGTTCATTGCGGTCGATCTTGCCGTCACCGTTGTTGTCTCGGTTACGGATCATACAGGAGTAACGAAGGTAACTGTATGTGTCATTAAGTTGAGGGGTATCGTTGTCAACTTCGATGGCCATATAAGTCCCCCATTCGCTGCCGGTTTTGAACGTCGTGCTACTTGCATCGCAAAGTCCCCACTCCTTGGCGGTGTTCAACAGTCCGTTGAAATTATCACTGTTTCCTCTGTTTGCCGAGGTATATGTGCTCCAATAAGGGGATTTGGTGTATTTTCCTGTGCTTGAATCTTTATCTCTAAGACCTTTTTCGAACTCATCCTCATTTTCCACTCCCCAGGCTGTGGTGAGATCGGTATTGGACTCGTCCGTATTGAAGATGCACTGTATCGAGTGCTGCTGGATGGTGATGACAGAGCCGGTGGAGCGGGATTCGAGATCCTTGCTCAGGTTCGAGTTACACAGGATATGCAGCTTGCGGTCGTCGACGTTCACAAAAGTCTTCCAAAGGGTAGGGGAGCTCTCGTTCGTGAGAGGGTTCTTGTCGTAGTAATACTCGTCCACGAATACGGTCACGCTGATCTTTGGGTCTGTAGCGCTGTCGAAATCGCTGGACTCGGGGTTCTCGAGATATTTCTGCACCTGTTCCTTCATATACTTCACCAGAGCCTGCACGTCCATAATGCCGTCGTTGTGGTAGCCGGCAAGACCGTCGGTCACTCCGTCCCCTTCCTTGTTCTGTGAAGCGGTGCGCCAAGTGGAAAGCGACTCGAAAGTCCGGTCGACATATTTGCGCCTCATATCAGTAAAGTATTCTCCATTAGCATCCTTCTTGTTTAGTCGAAAATGCACCCAGCGGAAGTCGAGACCGTCGGTGATGTCGATACCGCCTTCCTTTCTCGGCTCTCCCTCGCCGAACGGAGTCTTGATGGACCAGGTGAGCTGGTCGGAAATGTCGTGTGTCTGGTCAATCGCACCTCTTTCGAAGAAATTCTTCAGATGGAAATTCAAGGTCTTCGAGACATAGTGGCAGTCGCAGATGGCGATTTCCTCCTTCGCCACCGTCACGTCGCCCCAGGCTCCCGGCTGATTCTCTATCACGGAAGCGGAGCCGTCGTTGCTGCTGTCCACCTCCACACGGATGTTGTTCACGGAGTTCACGGTTACCATGTAGGTATAGTTGTAGTTGCGGATGATGTTGTAGTCATCAACGTTGCCGTAAGTATCCTTGCTGTCCCCAGGGCCTGCAGAGTCGATGGTCGAACTCCAATTCCCGAGAGGAATGAGATAGGTAACCTCCGCGCCGAGGTTCTGCCCGGCATCGTCGCCGTTGAGAGTCATAGTCACGCGCCCCTTGACCAGCACATAGGTGGAGAAGTCGTTCATATACTCGAAGACGCGCATCGTCCTCTCGTAGGACTTGCCGTCGACCACATAATTTACCGTCACTTCCTCATTGAGTTCGTTGTCGGTTCCGGCTTCGCCGACTTTGATGCGGCGGGAGCGGTTCTGATAGCTTGTCACTGCATCCCCATTCACGACAGCGGACTTTTTCGGACTCTGCCGGTTCTCCATCATATAGAAGGTGAACGCGCTCTCGGTGGAAGACGGATATTCCTCAAAAGTCAAAGCCTCGGTATCGAAGAAATTGGCTGCATACTGAGAATAATTCGCGTCAGAAGGCGTTGTGGCAGGGTCCACGGACACAATATCCTCCCCGCAGGTGGCGGAGATGCCTCTCTCCGCATAACCCAGCGCATAAGAGATGCGCGGTACATTGCATACCTGCCAGGACAGTGGCTCGAAGCTTTCGCAGGTCTGGCCTTTTGCATCGGGACGTGACCCCTTCTTGAAGACGAAGCGGACTTTGGCATCGATGCGCTTGAGCTGCAGGGTGGCGTTGCCGTCGCTGTCCTTGAGATTGTAAATCTTGATGCTGCCGGAGGTATATGAATCACTGTCCTTGACGGTCACCCCTTTGAGAACTCCGTACATCGGGAAATATCCGTTGCGGGTGACTATGGTCTGGTTCATGTAAACGGTGAATTTCTTGAGATCGTCTTCGTTCGCGATGGTGGCGGAGAGCAGGTCGGATGATATTTTCACCATATCGGCATCGAGGTTCGCAAGCATATAGATGTTCATGTCGGTGCCGGAGGAAATCTTTACCCTGACGGTACCGGTGGTTTTTCCGTTTGCGTTGCTGTAATCGTTATCTGTGGCATTGTCCACATGCCAGCAGTTGTCAGCCTCGAAATCATCTGTCGAAGAATACTCGTTGTCGGTGTCGAAATACTGACCCACCACTTTCGCGCCAGTCTTGTCGAATACGAAGAGGTAGAAGTTGTGGACCTGCATCTCATATTTGTGCTCTACAGAAGACTTGGTTACGACCTGTACATTTTCGGAAGTGCCGAAATCGAAGGTGAGGAAGCCTTCCTCGCCTGCAGGGACCGCAGGATTCTCCCCCAGATTCTCCTTGACGCAGGAAACAGGGGTGAGCATAATCAAGGCCAATGCCAATATGTTAATGTATGTCTTTCTTTTCATCGCAATCTCTTTTAATCAAAAGTGGTCTCGTGTTCTCCGCCGTCGTCCCAGTCGAGCACCTCGAAGTTGAACTCGCCGAGTTCGCGGTTGTAGAAGACATTTATGTTCACCGTCACGTGCTCGTTGCGGGAAATCTTCGTGAGCAGCTGCGAAGCACCATAATTGTCGATGTATTTGATAGGTCGGTCGTTTCGCGGAATGCTTACGACATTCAGCTCAGGATTGTCGAACTCGTAAACTGTGCCGCCGGTACCGGTTATGACCGGGCGGACGTACCAGTTTCTTTGTCGACTATTCCTTGATGTTGATGTTGAAATTGTACTTCCGTTAAATGAAAGGTAATATGTAGTGGTTCCCAACCATCCTGACTGTTCTTCTATATAAAACCTCACGACGGTATTATTGGACCCTGTGCTGCTGGAAATACTCGATGAAGTGCTCGAAAGCGATGCTCCGGATGAACTGAGTGTCAGGTAATTGCCGGTGGCGACATTCTGAATGGTGGTGGGATTGTCCGTAGAAGATGAGAACTTCCAGAAATAGGCGGTGATGTTGCTGAGAGCCTTTATGTCGTCGTCGCTGGTCAGCTCAGTGGCCACGAGAGTGCCGGAGCCGGCAGATCCCGTGTCTCCGAGGTAATAATTCGACGAATATGCCGAGCGGATCATATACTGTCCGCCGCTCGTGAACGAGGCAGTGTTACCCTGTATCTCATACGGAGACTGCGTTCTGGAGGTCACCTTTATCACGCTCTTGTCCGTCCCTTTTGGATAAAGGGCGGCCAGCATATCGAAATTGATGGAGTCAGCCGGGTTGGTCTCGAAGAGATAGATGTCATAGACATTCTTGTAGGCGCGCGGGCCGACCTGGACGAGACCGTCCGGAGTGCCGTCGCCATCCTGGTCCATAGCAGGGAGGTCCGGGAAATCCACATAAGTGCCGTCTATGCCTTCGCTTTCGAAAACGTGTCCCTTGCTGCGGTTGTATTTTGAAAGTCCTACGCTGTGGATGAAGAGCTCGTAGTCGTCGAGGTTGTTGCGGACATTGAAAGTCAGGCGCCCCACGCACCGGCGCAGGCTTGCGTTGATTACATTCTCGCCAGCAGCCACGCTGAAGGTCGTTTCGTATGACGACGGCATACCGTATGTGTCATTGAATGTCGGGGATTGCCCGTCGGAAAGTTCCCAAGCGGTCGAAGATGGCGAAATCTTGACGAATGATGCGGTAAAGTCGTCTACAACCGAGGTTCCTTCGGCATAATTCGAAGCAGTCATCGTGGTCTGGTCGTAGTTAGCCGCTATGACGAGGTAGTAGTTGCCGCGCGCGATGTCCTTGAACTCCACCGTATGTGTGGCGGCATCGGGAGTGCTGAGGTCACGCTTGACTATGGTGTATATGTCGTCTCCGTTGGCTGCGCCGTCGGTGATGATCCACACCCCGAGTGTCTTCATTATGCCGCCGTCACTCGCGTCGGACCCCTCACCGTCCGCGTGTCTGGTCTTGAGCTCAGCCGGATTGGTGATGTTTACGACTATGCTGCCGGTGCCCTGCTTAATCCTGTCCTCCCGCAGGCTGCAGGAGAGCAGCAGGCTCAGGGCTGCAAGCACAGGGAGCGCAAGACTCGCCGTCACAGACCGCAGAGGGAGCACAAGAGGTGATATGATGCCTTTAAAAATTCTCATCGCTTAGAAGTATATATCTACGTTGGACTGGGTCTCGGTCCAGTCCTCTATGTCCACGTTGACCTTTACGCTGGATCCGCTGATGATGAGCGTGTAGGTGTAGATCTTGCCCGGTTCGAGGTCGGTCGCAGGGACCAGCGCGCTCTGCACTGCAGTTCCGCCGCTCTTGGTGGTGAAATAGACGCGGGTCTGGCGGTAGTCGTACTTGTTGAGATACTGCGGAATGGCGAAGACCACCTTGTCGCCGTCGAATACGGTCGCCTCTGTGACGTTGCCGTCAGCGTCGGTCGAGAATTTCCTGCAGTCGGAGTCGCTTTCGTTGTCAGTGCCCGTCCAATCGAAGATTCTGGTCGAGGTGTCGAAGTTGTTCTCACCGATGTTCCAGCGGATGGTTTCGGCGGTGTCAGTAGTCCCGTTCGCTTCGCCGTAAATCATTGTTCCTGAAAGGTAGAGCCCATTCACGTAGAGTCCGGTGACCACATCTGAGATGTTCTTAAGCCCGTCCTTGAACTTGAATTTGAATCTGAGTCCCGACAGGGCATGGTGGAACTGCATCGGAACCCGTCGGGTACCGGTAGGATCGGCAGCCGTCGCATCTTCACGCGGACAGCGGGTAGAGTAGGCGACCATCAGGTCATAGCCCTCCACCTGCTTGTACTCGATGGCGAGGAACTTGGCGGTGGACGCCTGGTTGATGTCGGCGGTGTATGGCCAGAATGCGCGGAAGCGGTAGTGCTTGGCTCGCTCCCATTTCTGGCGGTCGTCGTAGGTCCAGGTGTTGGCTGCTACCGTATAGGCGTTGCCTTTGGCATCGGTCTTCGAGAGCTCTGTCGTGGTGTAATAAACTTCCTGTGCCGCCGAACTGGAGAAGACATTGTTAAATCCCGTGATGTCGTCCACGGATTTATAGCCGTAGATGCCGAACGACTGTCCCTGGAGAAGTCCGTCAGAATTGATGAGGGATGAACCGGCTCCGGTTTTGGTGACATTATCCGCCGCAGAGGTACTTGACGAGAACGAAATCATCTCGCCCTCGACCTCGGGGATTTCAATCTTCGAGGTCTGGCAGGCTGCGAGCGCGAGGCAGGCAATCAGTATGAGTCCCAGTTTCGTCTTCATCGTCAGTTGCTCCCTATTATGATCTCCTGCTTCGTGCCGTCCTCCCAGTTGGTCGCACTGGCATCGAAATCAATCCAGTAATCCACGGTACTGATGTAGATGTGGTAGGTGATGCTTTTGGCGGCAAGCCAGGTGGTGAGGTCGATGACGGTATTGGAAGCCAGCACACCCTCAAGGGTCTTGGCGTCGCCGTTCTCGTCGTTATAGTAAATTTTTATCTTCGGGGAACGGGTGCTTGAAGTCGAATTTACGGTGAGAACCGACTGCGGAAGCATCAGTGTCCGCGGGAATATCTCCACCTCCGTGTTCGGATCGGTGTAGGTGAGTTCTATGGGACTGGATGAGGTGTCATAGGTGTAGGTGGCTGTGTCCGACCATCCTCCCCAGATACCGGTCTTTATGTCAGTGGTGGCTCCTCTCAGGAGATTTGCCTTGGTGTAGATGTCTGAAAGTTCGACTTTGGTGACGTGCCACTCTTCTCCCGCTGTAGGTTCGTCCATTATGGTAGCCAGAACCCTGACGTTGCAGAGCTGATGCACGAATTCGGTGAGCACTCCGGCGGAGGAGTTGTCCACCGTGCGGTCAGCTGATTTCGCGAGCAGCAGGTCCACGCTGCCGTCGGCTGTATTGCGGATGTAGTTGCCGTCGCTGTCTTTCGTGTAGCCGTAGCCTGCGGTGGCGCTCATCGCCCAGCCGGTGTATGTGAATTCGCGGGAGGTGTCGTCGATCGTAAGGTTGTCAGATGAGACGAGACTTCCCGTGCCGCCGAAATTGTACGGTGCCCAGGACAGGAACGTGAGCGATGAGCCGTCGCGCTTCCAGTAATAACGTTGTCCGCTGGAGGCTCTCCAGTTACCGTCGCTCTGGTATGATATCTCGTTGTCCGGGATGAAAATCTCGCCGTCACTGTAGTTCTGGAGCCAATTTTTGCCTGCGTCGAGCTTGTAGGCGCGGCTGCCGAAGGTCTGAGCCTTGTCGAACGGAGTCGTGGCAGCGGCTTTGGTGACCGGAGTGCCCGCGGAGGCCTCGCTGCCAGCCTTGGTGGAGGTTTTTATCGGAGGCAGGGTGTAGGTGATTTCCCTGTCGCCGGACCTTGTCCCGGTCTCAATCTTGGCGCACGACCCCAGAAGCGGGAGCAGTGCTGCCGCTGTAAGAATCGATATGCCCAAGTGTCTGAATGTCATTTTTTTGTTCTTTTTTGGTACCCGGGGGAGATTTCACTCTCCACCGGGCTGTCGCTCCTGTCATTGCCGGAGCATGCAAAGTCGGAATCGTTAGCTTACAGTTACCTCTTTGTTAACATCCTCCCAATCCTCAACTGCAGGATCCCAGAGAATCTCGTTGAGAGAGAACTTGAGGTTGATGGTGTAACGCTTGCCCATTTCCCACTTGTCGAAGATGGTTTTATCAGAATCTGAATTTTTGAGGACACACTCCTGACTAATGGTCTCTTCAGTTCCATTTGCATACTTGATAGTATAGTTCACTACAAATACATCACTGGTCAGAGCAGTTGTGCCAGAAGCCTGTGCAGCGAAATCTTGTGGAAGATAGTAGTATTGCTGATTAGCGTTCTTGCCTACAAGTGGAGTAGTAGTAGTGGTAACCTTTACTTTTTCAGTTTCAGTAGTGGCATATTCGTAGTATGATTGATCAGCCGCATCTGTTGCGTTGGTCCAAGAGCCTAAGCAGGCAGTTGCATTAACCCCCTGAGTATAAGTTCCTTTTTTGTCTATACCAAGGAATTTGATAGAATTAACAGTGAAAGTGATACCATCCTTGGTCTCATAATCATAGCCATCTTTAGTCTGAAGAGAGAAGAAAACCTGTGAGAGTTTGTGCTTGAAGAGGGTAGGAACACCATTGGTGTTGTACTTAGGGTCGGTAGCGCCGTTATTGTTGGCAGTCTGGTCAGCCTGGATGTCGGCTACGAGAAGGTCGTAGTTCTTGTTGGCTGCTGCGGTAACATCGTAGTTCTCGATCTTGACACCATTGGTGGCATCAACGCTTACGCCTGATGTCAGATATGAAACTTCCTGGTTCTCTGTAAGCTTAACGGCTTTGTCAGCGTCCACATAAGTTCCGCTAACGGTGCCCTGCTTGAGTGAAGTCCAGGCGAAGAATGTAAGTTTACCGTCCTTTGGCCAGTAGTACTTCTTGGTAGCGTTCCTCCAGACCTTGTCAGTTGTGTTGTATGAGATATCTACGCCTTTGATGTACTCAGCCGGAGTAGTGGTGTGAGAAGCCCAGGACTCTGCCTTCGGAAGATAGAAGGCAGTTGACTTGAATGTCCAGCTTCTGTTGAAGGTTGGAGTAGTCTCCGCCTTAACCTTAGGTGCTACGAGGAAGTTGATCTCGTTGTCAGCAGGGCTGATGTAAGAGGTCTCCTCGTTCTTTGAGCAGGCTACAAGTGCTGCAG
>CAVEHG010000060.1:0-8459 GCA_963615405.1 bacterium
GAGTCCTGTGGTGATTGCGGACTCAAGAACCTGTACTTTGCTGTATTTTGCCATATTCTAAACGTTTATAAAATCGGATATACCAGTCTCTTCGGGATGTGATGCTCCGGTCATTCTGTTATTTTATTTAAGTTTCGCTTGCGAAACTTGAGTATATTATATTGAATGCAAATATAGCAACGATTTTCTATTTCCGTGTGCGGACACGGAAATTATTTGGGAGGAATTGGGCAGATGTTATGATTTTGAACTATATTTGCAGAGTTAATAACGCGCCGCGGCCGGCAGAAAGTCCCGAAAGAATCGCGCCGGAAGCGTGAAAATCCGGTTCGGTACCCATAAATGACAGATATGTACAGAAGAGTATTGCTTAAATTGAGCGGGGAAAGCCTCGGCGGCCCTGCTGGAAAGGGGATAGACGAGAACTGTCTTTCCGAATATGCAGGTGAGATTGCCCAGGCGGTAAAAAGCGGGCTTCAGGTGGCGATTGTCATCGGGGGTGGCAACATATTCCGAGGACTGAGCGGTGTGGGAAAGGGTTTTGACCGTGTCAACGGAGACAAGATGGGAATGCTCGCCACTGTCATAAACTCTCTCGGCCTTGCGATGGCTCTGCGTTCCGAAGGTGTTGAGGCGGAGGTGTTTACGGCGACGCCGATGGCTCCGATAGCCCGCTATTATATGAGGGACGATGCGGTCTCCGTTCTCGAAAGGGGAGGGGTTGCGCTTCTTGCGGGAGGCACCGGGAATCCTTTCTTTACGACAGACTCCGGAGCGGCTCTCCGTGCGCTTGAAATAAAGGCTGACGCCCTTCTGAAGGGGACTCGTGTGGACGGAGTTTACACGGCCGATCCGGAAAAAGACCCTTCTGCGGTGAAATATGATGAACTCACTTTCGACAAGGCTATCGAGAACCGCCTCAAGGTGATGGACCAGACTGCGTTCGCCCTTTGCCGGGAAGGGAATATGCCGATCATAGTCTTCGATATGAACGCAAAGGGCAATCTTCTGAAACTCGTGGGCGGCGAAAGCATAGGGACGCTCGTACACGTGTAGCCGCAAGACCGGAAAATTCCCCCTGACGCCCGATGAACCGGGGGGCGAAACCTGAACAATATTTGTAACTTTAACACCATATAAATATGATTGACAAAGCAAACGACATCCTGGAAGAAGCGAGGATGAATATGGAGGACGCCGTGACGTTCCTCGAAGAAGACCTCAAAACCTACCGCGTGGGCAAGGCCAACCCGACAATCTTCTCCAATGTCCTGGTTGACTACTACGGTTCGATGACTCCGGTCCCGCAGGTCGCTTCCGTGACCGCTCCGGATGCCAAGACCCTTGCCATCCAGCCGTGGGAAAAGAAGATGATTCCGGTCATCGAGAAGGCTATCATCGACGCGAACCTCGGCCTCACCCCGTCAAACAACGGCGAGACCATCCGCTGCTCCGTGCCGCCTCTTACCGAGGAGCGCCGCAAGGAACTCATCAAGAAGGCGAAGGCTGCCGGTGAAAACTCCAAGATTGTGGTCCGCAACGCCCGCCGCGACGCCATCGATGCTCTGAAAAAGGCTCAGAAGGAAGGACTTGCGGAAGATATGGAGAAGGACTATGAGGACAAGGTTCAGAAATCCACCGATTCTTGGGTGAAGAAGATTGACGAACTTGTCGCCGCAAAGGAAAAAGACATTTTGACCGTTTAATTTCGGAATTATCAGAATGAGGTGACTGGGGGGGGAACTCTCAGATCACCTCTTTTCGCTTGTAACTATGGCAAAGAAAATAAAGAAACTTGCGCCGGTCGGGACTATGCGTTCGAACGGCGACTATGAGTGGCATTTCTCCACCGTCGGCGGCGTGACCCGCGTCAACATCTCCACAGGCGAGGACATCGCGCACCTCGGGGAGCTTGACCAGAAACTCTGGACGGTGCTCAGCTGTCCCGCTTCTGGCCTGGAGATGGATCCTGAGAGCCTGAAACTCCTGGACATTGACGGCGACGGAAAAATCCACGTGAACGAGGTCATCCAGACCGTGGATTGGCTTAAACCGCTTCTTAAGGACTTTTCGGTACTCATCGACCGTCCTTCTTCCCTCAAGCTCAGCGACATCCGCACCGACACGGCGGAGGGAGTCGCCATCCTTGAGTGCTCAAAGCAGATTCTTGAAAACGCCGCTTTGCAGAAAGATTCAATTTCCATCTCCGATGTCGCCGACAGCCTCGCCATTTTTGCGAAGAATCCGCTCAACGGAGACGGTGTCGTGACGGAAAATTCCACCACGGACGAGGGTCTGAAGGCTATAATCAGGGATTGTATTGCAACGGAAGGGGGAGTCGCCGACCGCAGCGGGGACCCGGGAGTTGATTCGGACAAGATTGCCGCATTCTACGGCTCTGCGGCTGCATATGTGGCGTGGAAAGATGCCGGAGTGAAGGAAATTTTCCCTTTTGGCGACAAGACTGCCGATGCGCTTTCCGCCTGCGAGGCTCTCAAAGACAAGGTTGCGGACTTTTTTATGCGCTGCAAGCTCGCCGCATTCCACTCGGACAGCGAGGCTGTGCTCGACGTCACCGCCGAAAGGCTCGGAGAGATCAGTGCGAAGGACCTTTCTTCCTGCGGCGATGAAATTGCCGCCTACCCGCTTGCAAGGGTGAATGCTGCCGGAGAACTTCCGCTTGACGGGGTGAACCCTGCCTGGGCGGCCGCCTTCGGGAAGTTCAAGACTCTTGTAGTCGCTGAGGAATTCCCTGATGCCAAAGCTCTTACAGAGGAGCAGTGGAACTCCGTGCTTGCGAAATTCGACGCTTACAAGGCGTGGATGGGGGCAAAGGCGGGAAGCGAGGTGGAAAGCCTCGGCTGCGACCGGCTGAAGACCGTTCTTGCTGAAAACCGCAAGGCGGAGATTGACTCTCTCATAGCTTCTGACAAAGCGCTGGAGAGCAAGGTGAACGAGATTCAGACAGTGAGCCGGCTGCTCCATCTCTGCCGCGATTTCTACACCCTGCTCCGCAACTATGTGACATTCTCCGATTTCTATTCCACGAAATCCACGATATCCTCAGTTTTCCAGGCCGGAAGGCTCTACATCGACCAGCGCAACTGCGACCTCTGCATCAAGGTTTCCGATATGGGAAAGCAGAACGCGATGGCCGGGATGAGCGGAATGTTTCTTCTTTATTGTGACTGTGTGTCAAAGACTTCCGCAGCGAAGATGACGATTGTGGCGGTTATGACGGACGGAGACATCAACAACCTCAAGGAGGGCTGCAACGCCATTTTCTATGACCGCCAGGGCAACGACTGGGACGCCGTGGTGACCAAAATCGTGAACAACCCCATCAGCGTGCGTCAGGCATTCTGGTCGCCGTACAAGAAAATCGGGGATTTCGTTGAGAAACAGGTCAACAAAATTGCCGCCAAGCAGGATTCCAAGGTGCTGGAGAAGGCAACTGCCGATTTGAGCTCAGCAGGAACTGCGGTGGCCGCTTCAGCCACATCGGCCGCTTCCGGGACAACAACCGCCACCCCTGCCGCACAGCCTTTCGACATAACCAAATTTGCGGGTATCTTCGCCATGGCTGGTATGGCACTCGGTTCCATCGGTACTTTCCTCGCCGGACTTTACAGCACCTTCATGAATCTCAGCGCGTTGTCGATGGTCGGTTCTGTACTGGGACTTATCCTCATCATTTCAGGACCGTCGATGATTATGTCGTGGCTCAGCCTCCGCAAGAGGAATCTTGCACCGCTTCTCAACGCGAACGGATGGGCTGTGAACTCGAAGGTCATTGTCAATGTCCGCTTCGGTAAAACCCTCACCGGTATGCCTAAGATGCCGATGGTTGTGGGCAACGACCCTTTTGCCGAAAAACAGATGCCACGGTGGAAGAAGATTGTGATCAGCGTCGCAATCGTTCTCGCCATCGCCCTTGCTGGCGCCGCGTGGTGGTATTTCTCACTTCCGAAGGAGGAACGCCCGTTCCCGAAGGCCAAGACCGAGGTCGTGGAGACTTCAGCCGAGGCAGCCCCTGCCGCAGGGGAGGCTGCTGCCACTGCGGAAACTGCCGCCGCTGAGGCTGCTGCTGAAGCTTCCGCAGCGGAATAACCAGGTCGGTTAAAAAGGCGCTTTGCAAGCGCGAAACTTCATCTAAGACAGCGATGGATCAGACGATATTACTCACGGGCGGCATCGGCAGCGGAAAATCTGCTGTTAGACACATTCTGGAAGGGATGGGAATTCCCTGCTACGATGCCGACTCGGCTGTAAAATCGTTCTACATTCCTCAGCCTGAGGCGGATAGTTCCTCTCAGTCGGAGGATTGCAATATATCATTTGACGGGTCTCTGCCGCGGGGAATCGCCCCTGGGCAGAGGCCTTTTTTATTGCCCGCTCTTGAGAAGACTCTGGGCGTAAGCCTCAGAGACTCCGCAGGAGACTTTGACAAAAGTGCGCTTTCCGCCCTGATTTTTTCGGACCCCGGTGCGATGGCGAAAGTGGAAGCCATTGTTTTCCCTGCTCTTGCGCAGGATTTCGCCCGGTGGAAAGGGGCATCCGCTTCATTAGTCGTTTTCGAATCGGCGACGGCTCTGGATAAACCGGAGTTTCCCCGCATTTGGGACAGGTGCATCTGGGTGGACGCACCGGAGGAATTGAGAATCCAAAGGGTTATGTCCCGTGACAATTGCTCCCGCGAGGCCGTCCTTCGCCGTATTCATCTTCAGCCCCCGCTGGAAGCTCACCCCGGCGAAATCGATTGGGTGATTGAAAACGACTGCCCGATAGCACTTCTGAGGGAGAGGGTGGAGAGTCTTTTCAAAACCATTGTGGAATAGTGCCTCTCCTGGCGAACCAGAACTCTGCCTGAATCTTTTACTCAGCGCTGTCGCCGAGGAGCCATTCGTAGGCGGGGAGGATGTGGATTTTGCGGCCTTCTTTTTCTATTGTGTGCCGTTCCGTGTCAGTTATAAGGAACAGGTCACGGCAGCCGGTTTCGTCGGAGGCTTGAACCAGGGCGTTTATCTCGCGGTTACGGGTCTTCTCGACTGTGAGGTCAAGGCAAACCTGATAGAGTCGCAGAACCTTGTTGCCTTTGCACAGAGCGAAGTCCACTTCCTTTGCCCGGGAATCCTTCTTATAGTAGTAGATGTCCTGACCTTCATTTGAGGCGCGTCGAAGAAGTTCGAGGAACACGACCGTCTCCAGTCTCCATCCAAGGTTATCTCCTGCCATCGCATCTGGCCTCTGGTCCATAACGGCGACATCCACAGTATAGACTTTTTCCTCCGTCAGCCTCTGACGGCTTTTGGGTGAATATTTGTTAAGACCCACAAGAAGATAGGCCTGCTTGAGATATTTGACATAGTTATCTGTCGTTTGGGCGGACTTGATCCCGAATGTTTTGCTTAAATCCGTGACCGAAAGCACCGTCGGAGCGACATTCATCAGATGATGGGCCATCCGTTCGAATGCCGCGAAATATTTGACTTTGTGACGCTGGCGGATGTCCCTTTCCAGAATGTCGTCCGTGAGAGAACTTACATATTTCCGGCTGTTTTTCTCCGTAAGAAGTTCCGGGAATCCACCCTTGCGGATGTACTCATCAAAGGCGGACCTTCTTGCGGCCTCGGCGACGGTTGTAAGCGTCTGCTGGTCAATTTGTTTGTATTCACAGAACTCTTTGAAGGAGAAAGGGTAGAGTTCTATCGTGGAGTGACGGCCGGTGAGGTGGGTGGAGAGCTCACCGCTAAGAAGTTTTGCATTTGAACCGGTTATGAGGACTTTCATCCCTCTTCGAAGAAGCCTGTTCACGAAAAGATGCCAGCCATCGACATTCTGAACTTCATCGAGGAATAGGTGATTGAATTCTCCATTGAGTTTATAGAGGACCTCAAGCACATTGTTGAGGTCGTCAGTTTCCAGAGCCTTCAGGCGCTCATCATCGAAATTGGCGTAGCCGAAGGTGACCCCCGCCCCTTTGAGCACATTGAGGCACAGAGTGGATTTTCCGCTGCGGCGCACTCCTATGACAACTTGGGCAAGCGAACTTTCCAAGTCGACCTGAGCCTCTTCGGCTCTGTGGCATAACCGCATTTTGGCTTTATATTCCAAATCCTGCCTCTGTTCAAGCAGCACTAATTCGAGTTCTCGTTTATCTATCATATTCTCAGCCTGTTAACTGGCTGCAAATATAATGAGAATTTTCTTCAAATCATCTTATTCTGCAAATTTTTGCCGCTCAAATCACCTTATTCTGCAAGTTTTAACTGTCCAAATCATTTTATTCTGCAATTTCCGGTTTTTCAAATCACCTTATTCTGCAATTTTTGAGGGGGCGGCTTAGGCCTGGGCTTTGACTGAGGCGTCGTGGATGGCGTTGAAGACGGCTTTTATGAACTCCTCTTCAAGGCCTTTTTCCTTTCCCTTTTCAATCATATCGGCAAGGACCGCGTCCCAGCGGCCAGTCTGGAGGATGGCGATGTTGTTCTCCTTTTTGATCCGGCCTATTTCGCGGCTCACCTCCATCCTCTGCCCGAGGGCGTGGATGAGATTCTCGTCGATCACGTCGATTTTGGCCCGGAGCTGGTTGAGGCTGTCCTTGTAGGAGGCTTCGGCGGAGTCGGCGTCGCGCACAACCAACCGGTGCTCAAGCATATCCGAAAGCGCGGAAGGGGTGAGCTGCTGTTTGGCGTCGCTCAGGGCCGCCGCAGGGTCGCAGTGGCTTTCCACCATCAGGCCCTCAAGCCCCAGATCCATCGCCCTCTGGGAGATTTCCAGAATGTAGTCCCGGCTGCCGCCAAGATGGCTCGGGTCGCAGAAAAAGGGGAGATTCGGACATTGGGCGCGAAGCTCGATTGCGTACTGCCAGAGAGGGTCGTTGCGGTATTTTATCTTCTCGGAAGTGGAGAAGCCGCGGTGGATGACGCCCAGTTTGCGTATGCCTGCCCTGTTGAGCCTTTCCAGAGCCCCGATCCACAGGTCGAGATCCGGATTCACCGGGTTCTTGACCAGAACGCTTATGTCAGTGTCGGCGAGCGCGTTGGCGATTTCCTGCACGAGGAAAGGATTCGCTGTGGTGCGCGCCCCGATCCAGACGAGGTCCACCCCGTATTTCAGACAGTCATAGACGTGTTTTTCGCTTGCGACTTCCGTGGCGATGCTCATTCCGAGTTCGCGCTTCACCCTCTGCATCCATTTCAGGCCCTGTGTTCCCACGCCCTCGAAACATCCCGGGTGTGTGCGGGGTTTCCATATCCCCGCCCTGAACACATTGATTCCTATAGCCTTAAGCCCACGGGCCGTCTCCATCACCTGCTCTTCGCTCTCCGCACTGCAGGGTCCCGCAATCACGCAGGGTCTCGGAGGGAGATGGAACATCCCCCATTCATTTATCGGTGTTATGTCGAGTTCTGTTTTCATATTCTGTCGTTTATGGAGTCAGTGGGATTTGGGAAGAGGGAGACCCTTACAGCACGCTCTTCACAAGGGCAAGGGCATCCGAAAGCTTCTCCGCATCGGCGCAGAGGGAAATGCGGATGCAGTCCCGCCCGTTCTTGCCGAAAATGCAGCCCGGGGTGACGAAAACTCCCGATTTGTAGAGAAGGTAGTCGGAAACCTTTTCGCCGTAACTCTTCTCCGTCCCGTTCTCAGGTGCGCTGAGCTTTACTCCCGCCTCTGATGCGAGAGCCTCTGTTTCTCCCGTGCGCGAAAGAAGCGGATTGTCTCCCTTAACCCGGCCCCAGACAAAAAGACCTGTGCTGTCGTGCGGATACTCTGCACCGAGAGCCTCCATAATCCTGCACGCGATTTCCTGCCTTTCGCGGTAGCCCGCATTGAGCTGCCCGAACCACTCGGGGCCCTCGGAAAGAGCCGCGACGGCAGCCATCTGCATAGGCTTGAACATACCTGAGTCCATCTGGGACTTTACTTTCAGTACCGCCGCGATGAGCGAAGAGTCGCCGGCCGCCATTCCGATCCTCCATCCGGACATATTGTGGGCCTTGCTCAGGGAATTTAGCTCGATGCAGCATTCCTTCGCCCTCGGAACGGAGAGGATTGAAAGCGGCTTGTCGGTGAGGATGAAGCTGTATGGGTTGTCGTTCACTATGAGGA
Organism: bacterium; assembly: GCA_963615405.1. GTDB lineage: Bacteria > Bacteroidota > Bacteroidia > Bacteroidales > UBA932 > Cryptobacteroides. The sequence continues at coordinate 8,116 of CAVEHG010000060.1, forward strand.
TGTCGTGCTCCAGACCGAATTTCACGATTTTGCGGTACAGATCCATCGATGCGGCCTTCCCTGTGGGCATGGAAGGGTAATTCACCCACATCATCTTCACTCCGTTGAGGTCCGTCCGCTCCAGCGCTTCGAAGTCCGGGCACCAGCCGTTCTCCGGAAGAAGGTCGTAGGTTACGATGTCCGCCTCCACGAGTTCGAGGGCGGAGGTGTAGGTGGGGTAGCCCGGATCCGGAACGAGAACCCTGTCCCCCTTGTCTATGAATGCGAGTGCGAGAAGGAGAATGCCTTCCTTGGAGCCTGCGAGCGGCTGGATTTCGCAGTCGGGGTTAAGGTCCACGCCGTAA
>CAVEHG010000061.1:0-8365 GCA_963615405.1 bacterium
TTGTCAGTATTCGTTTCATATTGGTGTAATTATTAGTTTCTTTTCGGGTTTATGGAGGCTATTCAGGTTTCGGGGGGGGCTACTCGCAGCTGGAAGGTTTTTCCTGCACGAAAGCTACGCTCACAGCGGCGCAGAGCATAAGGGCTCCCGCGAGAGCGAGCATTGCGACGGCGCTGCCGCCGAATACATATTTCACGATGACCCCTCCGAGAAGCCCCATACAGATCTGGGGGATGACGATGGTGAAATTGAATATGCCCATATATGCCCCTGCGGCACTTGCGGGGATGGCCTTCGAAAGAATCGAATACGGCATCGCGAGAATTCCCGCCCAGGCGATGCCGATCCCAACCATCGGGAGCATAAGAAGATACTGGTTATGGATGAGGGAGAGCCCGAGAAAACCGAGTGCTCCGAAGGCGAGCGTAATTGCATAGAGGGTCCGGTTGCCGACCTTACGGGCAATCTGGGTCATGAATATGGCCATTATGCAGGCCGGAACGGGATAGACCGCGTTGAGAACGCCCACCCAGGTTGCCGTTGCGCCCTCGGAGAGGACTGCGCCTGAAGGGTCGGTGACTACGCCCGTAATGGCGGGCTTGAGGTAGTTCCACATAAGGAAGAGCGCCGCCCAGGAAAAGAACTGGGTCACGCCGAGCTGGAGCATCACTTTTGGGGTGCTTTTCAGCAGCTGGAAGAAGTTTGTCTTCGGCGCTGCAGGGGCGGCGTCAGAGGCAGATGCGGAGGGTGTTGCGCCGGCGGCGGAAGTTGCGGGCGCGGCCGGCTGAACCCCGGATGTATCCCCGGAGGCGTCTTCTGCGGCATTGTAGCGGGCGAATTCCTCCGGAGGGTATTCTTTAACTTTGAACGAAGTGACTAATACAGAGGCTAATAAGATTGCTCCCCCCAGATAGTAGGAGTACGCTATGTGATTGGAAACGTGTCCTTCCTCAGCCGTGTCGCTCACTCCGCACCAGGTCATAATCAGAGGAAGAAGCGCTCCGATGACAGCTCCGAGATTGATCAGAAGAGTCTGAACCACAAAGCCTTCGGTCTTCTGACTGTCGTCCAGCATATCGGTTACAAGAGCCCTGAAAGGCTGCATTGTCACATTGAAGGAAAGGTCCATAAAGAGGAAGATGAGCGCGCCCATCACGAGCGGGGCGAAGGCGAGCAGCTTCGGGCAGTTCGGCATCAGCACGAGGGCGAGTGCCGAGATTATCGCACCGGCGAGAATGAACGGAATCCTTCTTCCCAGACGTGTCCAGGTCTTGTCGGAGAACATCCCGACTATCGGCTGCACGATGAGCCCTGCGACCGGAGCGGCGAGCCAGAAATAGCTGAGCGAGCCCAAATCCGCGCCAAACGACTGCAGTATGGTCGACGTGTTGGAATTCTGAAGGGAATATCCGATCTGGACGCCCATAAAGCCGAAGCTTAAATTCCAGATCTGCCAAAAAGACAAATGGGGTTTGGCTGATTTCATTTCGTGGTCTGTGTTATCGTGGTCTGTTAAGTTTCGCACTTGCGAAAGTATAATCATTAACCGATTGCGGGTCTTCGGTTATCAAATGTTATTAATTGATGCGAATATATGAAATATATAAATAAATATGGTGTATTCTCTGACGAATGGGGGACATATTCGGATGAACGGCAAAATTTTGGCGACGAATGAGACGATATTCGCGGATTTTTTCTAACTTGCAGGCACAATGTATTCTCTTTGAGAAGCTGCTTTGAACCGCATATATGAATAAAGACACTAAAACCGACGGTTTTATCATACTGGCCTTTGCGCTTGCGCATGCCGGAACGGCGTATGCTCTGGGGCGTTTCGGAATCAGCGACGAACTGATGCTGACCCTGCTCACGATGGCCATGACCGTGGTGCTGTGCCTGCACCGGAGCCTCAACATAGAAATTGCCGCGGCCTGCGTGATTGTCGCGAATGTGGCCGGATTTCTCATCGGCACCGAAGGCGGCGTTCTGCTCAGGAAGGTGATTCTCGACCCGGTGGCGGTGAGTTCGCTCGTCACGTTCCTCACGACAATAATACTCGGATGGGGCACGGCGGCTCTCACGAAGGCCTTTCCGCAGGGGGCCCACGGACAGGACAAGACCGGAATCCCCGGGGCCCAGATGCGCGTGCTCATATTCGCGTTCCTTTTCATATTCCTCCTGAGGCTTCTGATTTTCGTGTTTTCCACCTCCGGCAGGAACCCGTGGAGCACACTCGAAATCCTGTCGATGATTCTGTCGAATTCGGCGGTGATCATCACTCTCATCTGTGTCAATATCATATTCATACGCTTCAGGAAACGGATAATCGACGGCGTGGGGAAGAAATGTTTCTGGTTCATATTCATTCTCTTTCTTCTCATCACTTCGCAGATGATCGCATACATCGTCTGCCTCTCGCCGGACAGCGTGATTCCCCCGGGAACCTCGACGGATTTCATCCAGCTCTGCATTCTGTGCCTCGTCACTGACATCTCGGCCTACTGCATAATCTATCTCGCGAACCACTCGATTGAGGTTCAGCAGACCATCCGGACGGAAAAGGAGAAACGGCACTACGCGCAGTTCCGCTACGAAAAGCTCAAGCAGCAGGTGAACCCCCATTTCCTGTTCAATTCCCTTAATGTGCTGGATTCCCTTGTGGTTGAGGGACAGAACGGGGAGGCGAGCGAGTTCATCCACAAGCTGGCGGGGCTGTACCGTTATATGATCCGCAATGAGGAGGAGAGGCTCGTGCCGCTGAGCGGTGAAATGGAGTTCGTGGACGCGTTCATCGACCTTATGAGAACGCGTTTCCCTAGGGGATTCGAGGTGGAGGAGGATATCAGAGAGGAGGATCTGAAGAAGAGAGTGCCGCCATGCTCGGTGCAGATGCTGGTGGAGAATGCGTTCAAGCACAATGCTGTGTCGGAGAAATGTCCGCTCAAGATTGCGCTGCGGTCGTCAGCGGAAGGTCTCCTGGTGTGCAACGCCCTGATTCCCAGAGCGTCAAAATCTCCTTCGACAGGCGTGGGACAGAAATATATAAGGCAGCAGTACAGCGACCTCGGCGGCGGTGAGGTGCTGGTTGAGAAAACGGAAACGGAGTACAGGGTGACTCTGCCGCTGATTCAGTGATTGAGAAGCGTTGCGTGTGGTTTGAGAGATTGATCAGACAGATACATACTTGCGAAACAATAAACATATGAACGTACTGATAGTTGAAGACGAAGTGATGGCACAAAAGGCTCTGGCGCGGACTCTCGAAAGCAGATATCCGCAGATGAGGGTCGTTGGATGCACGGATTCGGTGGCAGGGACCGTGCAGTGGCTGAACGGGCACTCGGCGAACGGAGCCGGAATGCACGGCGGCTGGGTGCAGGATGGCGGAGCGGATGTCATATTTATGGATGTGGAACTTTCCGACGGCAACTGCTTCGAAATTTTCCGTCAGGTACAGATCAAGGCGAAAGTCATTATGACAACGGCGTACGACACCTACGCGATAAAGGCGTTCGAGGCCGGTTCGCTGGACTATCTGCTCAAACCTGTAAGCCCCGCCGATCTCGACCGCGCCGTAAACCGGGTCCTGCAGAGCGGAAGCGCGCCGTCCGCAGACTTTGGATCGGTGCTGCGGGCTGTCGACGGGGACCGGCACAGGGAGCGTTTCATCGTGCGGCTGAACGACCGCATAGTCCCGGTGAAAGTGGAGGATATCGCATTTTTCTGTTCGGAAGAGAAGAGCAATTTCCTTTTCACCTTCGACGGCAGAAGATATGTCATCGACTCATCCCTCGACATCATAGCGGACGACCTTCCGGAAAAGGGCTTTTTCCGCATTTCGCGCAGCTGCATCATCTCTGTGAAGGCCATCCAGAGCATAGTAAAACAGGCGAACGGGCGTCTGCTGATTGTTCCGGATCCGCCCGTGGATTTCGAAATCGCCGTCTCGCGCTCCCGCACCGACGATTTTATGACCTGGCTGTCAAGTTAGGATTGCCGCATTATAGCTTATTCTCAGTTCCAAACTACCTCTGAGAAATTTTGATTTGTCCGTTCATTGAGGTAACTTTGCCGGCCGAAATGAATTGGAAAAGAATCATATCGACAGTTGCGCAGATTGCGGCGGTTACCACCATAGCGTTTCTTTTCTCCAAAACCACCATCTACAGGCTCACGTCCATTCCGGCGATGACCAATTCGATGTCGGGAGTGGAGCTCAAGATGTCGGATGTCTATAACTCCGTCGTGAGCAAGATGTCCACAGAAAAGAAGAGTGACAACGTGGTGATTGTGAGCGTGGACGACTGTTCAAGGGAGGAGATTGCCGAAGTCATCAGACTCCTGGACGGCTGTGACCCTTCCGCGGTGGGGCTTGACATAATCTATCAGAAAAGGAAGAAAAAGGACAAGGTGCTCATTGATGCGCTCAGGGACTGTGAAAAGCTGGTCCTTCCCCGCAGGCTGCTCGGCTATGCAAATATGCACGACCTCACCGACAAGGAGAAGGCTTATTTCTACGACGACACATTTGCACACTATGGAATCGTAAACCTTGAAGCCGATGACCTTGACTGTCCCGTGAGGCGCTTCAGACCGGTTTATGTCCTTGAAGACTCCACCGAGATGTTCGGGATGGCGACCGAACTTGTCCGCGTCGCGCGCCCGGAAGCGTTTGACGAATTCATGAAAAAAGTCAGCGAGGGGGGACGCGACTCGCTTGTGATAAATTATCCCAACATCTCCTTTGAGACCTTCTCCGGATCGGACCTGCTCGAAAGGGCTGACTCCATTTCGGAGAATCTTCGCGGATCCGCTCTTCTCCAGGCGAGGGATTCGCTCGCAAAGCCGTTCAGAGAGAAAATCGTACTTGTCGGCAAGCTCTATGACGGGCACGACCTCCATCTCACTCCGATTGACATAACGATGCCGGGAGTGAAAATCCAGGCATACACCGTGGAAACCATTCTGGGAGAGAGGTTTCTGAAGGAGGCTCCGGAAAAGGAAAACTGGAGGATTGCGATATTCGTATGCATTCTGTTCCTTACGCTTAACTTCATAAGCATCTACAACTTTCCCAATGTGGGAAAAATACTCCTGCGCCTCCTGCAGATTTTCTGTCTGTTCCAGTGCTATATCATAGGAAGTGTAATCTACTACTGCGACGGGGTTTACATCGACTTTATCCCCACTTTCATGATGATAGCTCTCGGCTTTTTCTCCTACGACATCTGGGTGGGGGGACTCGGCATCGTCAGAGCGGGGGTGAGGCGTTTCAAGGGAAGAAAGGCGCGCAGGGAGAAAAGGCGTGCGCGTATTCTTGCGAAGAGATACCGTCTCCGTCTGAAGCTGGAAGAGCACAGGCGGAAGCTGGAAGAACGCAGAAGCAAACTCAAAAACCGGAGGACACGGAAGTAAAACAGCTCAAGTTTCGCACTTGCGAAATTCAAGTGAAAACAATCCCAAAGTATTGGGGTACATGAGAAACTTAAGTAAAAAATAAGGAAATATGGGAAAGGTTTATCTCGCGCCGGAACTCACCGAGTGGTGCGTACTCTCAGAACAGGGCTTCGCGAACTCACCGGCCAAATTTGAAGGTGCGGCGAACAGCGACTACACTTATCAGCAATATCAGTGGTAAAGGCTATGAAAAAGACATTCAGATTTGCCGCTTCGCCGGCAGCAGCCTTTGCCGCTGCATCCTTCATTGTTCTCGGCATCGCAGGAGTGTCCTGCTCGAAGGTTGAGAATCTCTCTTCCGAGAGTTCCGAGTCCGGGGACACGGCTCGTCCTACCACGGATTCCTACATCACATTCACCGCAAGAATGGCCTCCGGCGACGGCTCCGCCTCCCCGGACGGTCCTTCCTCCGCTGCGGAGGGACCGGATACCAAAGTCGCCATAAACATATACCCGGGCACTTCAAGGGGAAGGGTCGTGTTCACCGAAGGGGACTGGATGCATATGATGGGTGCGGCCTATGATTACTCAATGCAGACGCGAGGCATAGAGTACCACGATGCAGTGACTCTGGGAGAGGATAACATCAACAGTGACGGCACGGCAACTTTCTCGCTTTACGCGCCGGACAGCAGGATAGACGAGTACTGCTTCATCGCTTCGGACAGCAACTGCTTCGGTCTTTACGGCTACGCCTATTATGACGCGACCGGCAATGACGATTACCTCCCGACTCTGGATTTCCACACCAGGACAGATGCGTTCAATGTAACTGCAGCAGGAAGAATTCCCCATCTCGCCTGGGCGAAATGCACTCCGTCCGACAGAACGATAGAGTTCAAGAATCTTCTGACTCTCATCCGCTACACCGTCAATACCGACAGGGTGAAATATGTCGAGTTCTCAGGAAATAATGGCGAGTATGTGGTCGGACGTTTCAAATTCAATTACGCGAAGGAAGAGTTCTCTCTTGTGGTGCAGCTCCCGTACAGCAGCACGATAGATGCGCTGCCGTCCTCATTGTCTTATGTCTCCGCCCCCGGGGAACCGGGCTACATAGCCCTCGCCCCTGATTTGGAACTTTCCGGAGGATTCACGGTCAAGGCATATGACAAGGACGGGAACACCGTCTATGCCTGCCGAAGCGACAAGCCGTTCAAGACGGAGAAGGGGCTCATCGTCGATCTCGGCGTACTCGAAGACCGTCTCAGCAGCTATGCTCTGTGGCAGGCCGGAGAAGACTTTGAGATGGGAGGAGTCAAATACAACAAATCCGAGTATGGAGCGGCAACGCTCGTTTCTGACGGCGGAATTCTGGGGGAAAAGGGCGTGTACTTCATTGACGGCGAAGTTTCCGCCAAAATTACGGCGACAGACACTCTCATCGTGGTCGGAAACGGTAAAAATGCAAAACTTACAATTTCCCCGAGCTTCCTTATGCGCGCGAAGACCCTTGTGCTCAAGAATCTTGAGATAGAGACCGCCTCTGACAATAAACTTCTGAATATCAACCAGATGGACAGAGTCGTCATTGACGGCTGCAAGCTGACGCTGAAGAATGCGCTTGCGGATATGTCCGGCAGTTTCAGCATTGAGAATCTCGTCCTCACCGACAACGACTTCATCATCGACCCGTCCCTTTCGGAGGAGAACGCAGGTCTTTTCACGACAGGGGACGCGACTGACGATTCTTCGTCTCTTGAGGAATATGTAATCCGGAACAATGTGTTCTGGAGCAGCACTCCGAGGGAATGGCACATAATAAAATCCAATCCGGGGAACGGGCTGTACATCAAGAGCTTGGATCTTTCCGGCAACACGTTCTACAATGTTTATTCAGGCACATTCGGAGATTCTCTTCCGAAGGCGTTCCTGATGCTCGGAAAGCTCACAAAGTCTTCCACATTCGGCGCGAACCTCGTTTACACGGGCTCGGTTCTCTCTTCCGGGCAGACGCCTGAGGCTTCCTCACCGACGGCCTATCTTGCCGGATTCTACCGTGATTACACTTTTGAATCGACACAGACACTGCTTGAAAGCGGCGCGACGACCCCCTGGTACGGCACCTCCGCACTTCTGGGAGGCGAGGCGTTCTACACCGGCAGAGTTTATGTGACAGGAACCGCTGACACCGGAATCGGTGAGGACTTCCAGATGCAGTATGTCCGCAAGAATATGACTACGCTCACCGAGGATCCGTTCACCGGGATTGACCCGACAACGGGGACATATTCCCTCAAGGCTGCGTACTCGGGGTTGGGAGCGACAAGGAATTGAATGTTTTAGAAGCTGTTTGTTATGGTACTGATTGCAGATTCCGGATCTACAAAGACCGACTGGGCGTTTGTCCGCAGCGGGGCGGATCCTGTGATTTTCACGAGCCAGGGCTATAATCCCCATTACATTTCAGGCCCGGAAATTCAGGCGGACATCCGCAGGAATCTTCCTGAAGATTTGTCTCCGGAGGATGTCAGCGAAGTGTATTTCTATGGGGCAGGAGTGAGCGAACTTGAGTATGACCTTATGAGAGACACTCTGCGGGGGGTCTTTTCCAGGGCTTCTTCCATCTTTGTCTCAGTGGATCTTCTTGCTGCGGCGAAGGCGCTTCTGGGTGACAGACCCGGGTTCGCCGCAATTCTGGGCACGGGGATGAACACCTGCCTCTATGACGGGGAAAAGGTTACCCTGAACATAAATTCGCTCGGTTTCATACTCGGTGACGAAGGAAGCGGAGGATATATCGGCAAGATGCTTCTGAAGGATTATGCCAGGAGAAATATGCCGGAGGAAATCTACGCTGAAGTGAAGACTCTTGTCGGGAAGAATGCGGAGGAGATCATCGAGCAGGTCTATACCAAGCCTATGGCGAACCGTTACTGTGCGCAGTTCTGCAAATGGGTGGGGG